>NZ_CP129968.2:3775000-4022893 GCF_030503875.2 Marivirga arenosa
ACTCCCATCTTAAACCCTTGATTCAAAAAAGGAATAATTATAACTCCACCTCCTAAGCCTGTTAAAGACGCAGCCAAACCTGCAGAAAGTCCTGTTAAGGATAGCAATGAATAATTGCTGGAATTTCTTTCCTTAAATTGATTTTGCTTTTTCGCATTGAATAAGGTTGAGAAAAGCATACCCCCTAAAAGAAATATTACCACAACATTGAATACTTCCCTTGAATAGAAAGGAGTATTTACAATAAAAAACAAGGACAGCAAGCCCGCAATTATTGAAAATATACTAATGGGTAAAATCTGTTTTGGATAAAATTCACCGTGTTTTATATGATTGGAAGTAGAAAACAAGGCCGCAAAGAATGTCCCGAAAAGAGAATTAGCAATTGTAAACTGAGCGATTTCCTGATCAGGAATACCTATATAATTAAAAGCAATTGGTAGAATTAGTATGTATACAATTCCTCCACCTACACCGAGTAAACCTGAAATTAAACCTCCAATTAAACCAGCTAAAAATAATAGGAAATAAAAGTCCATTAATTTTCAACCTCTAGAAGACCCTGATATTTATTTGAATTATTAAGCAATTGAATGGCTGCTTCTACCTCTTCATCATTCTCAAAGGATGATTCAATCATTCCTTGTCGTTTATGATAACGTGAAATAATTTCTTCTTTCAATGCCTTTTTAATTTCAGAACTAAAAACTTTTAAATCCTCCTTTTTATGTTCTTGTATATCCGTTTCTAAAGCCCTGATTTCCTTTTCAAGAAATTCTAAATATTTATCAGAGTCAGCAGTTTCTTTTAACTTATTAATGGCTCTTTCAGTAGCCGTAATATAACTGTAATCTTTAGTTGATACCCAATCTATAAATTGAGTATACAAATTATCTGTAATAGCGAAGGATTTAGGATCTGGAACACTTTCTTCATTATTATAGAAGTATTCAGTGGCGAAATCAAAGATAAAACCCTTTTTGATTAATTGAATGGTTATAGGCGCTAAGCCTTTATTCTCAACTTTAAACTCTGGAGATACTCCTCCTCCATCATAAACAACTCTACCAGCTCTTGTTTTAAATTCCGTTTTTAATGAATCTGGAATTTTTTCAATGCTTCCATCTTCATTTCTGTGGCTATAATCTATGGCTTGTATACATCTTCCGCTTGGAATATAATATTTTGCGGTTGTTATTTTCAATTGGCTATTATAACTCAATGGCCTGGTTGCTTGCACTAAACCTTTCCCGAAACTTCTTTGTCCCACCAATACTCCTCTGTCATAATCTTGAATAGTTCCAGCTACAATTTCTGAAGCGGAAGCACTATTATTGCTTATTAGGACTGCAAGCGGAATATTAATATCAACTGGATTTTTATTGGCAGTATAGGTTTTATTCCATTCTTCAATTTTACCTTTAGTGCTCACTACTTCTAAACCTTTTGGGATAAATACATTAGAGACTTCAATTGACTCATTCAAAAGTCCTCCTGGATTCCCTCTTAAATCTAGGATTACTTTTTTAGCACCTTTTCCTTTTAGTTCTACTAAAGCAGCCCGAACTGAAGCACCTGCACCGCTAGAAAATTCAGTTAAACGTATATAAGCAATATCATTTTCAATTATACCATAATACGGAACACTCTCAATATTAATTCTCTGTCTTTCTACGGTAAAAGAAAGTGGTCTTTTTTCACCGCTTCTTTTTACTTTTACCTCAACTTGAGTTCCAATTTGCCCTTTAAGTAGCTTATTAATTTCATCTGTTGAATAATCTGAGATTGGATTTCCGTCAACTTCCAATAATTCATCCCCAATATTAACTCCTGCTGTTTCCGCTGGAGCCCCTTCGAAAACCATCATCACAACATTTCTTCCTTCAATCTTTCCAAGAGTTGTTCCAATGCCACCATATTGACCAGTTGACATTATTCTGTAATCTTCAATTTTATCTTCAGGAATGAAATTGGTGTAGGGATCAAGAGATTGAAGCATGGCCTCAATTCCAATCTCTATAATATCAGTTGGATTGATTTCATCGACATAATAGGTGTTTAGTTCCTTATATAGAGTAGTAAAAACGTCTAAGTTTTTGATGATTTCAAAATACCTGTCATTTTTCTGTATTTGAAAAGATGCTAAAAATACTAAAGCCGCCACAGCAATAGCAATAAAAGATTTATTGGTTAACTTCATATAAAAGATGCTTTACTTCAATTCTTGTGACAAACGCTCCAAAGTCTTTTTTAGTTTTTTAGCTAAAGTTAGAGTAGGCATTTTTTTGTCTGAAGTGTAAATATAAGCAATCCTTAAATTTTTATTAAGCAAATCAGGAGCAATCAAAGATTTGTTTTGCCGGTAAGCTTCTCTGATTTGTCTTTTAATAAAATTTCGATCAGGGGCTTTTTTAAATTTCCTTTTGGGGACGGAAATTAAAATTTGTTGAGGGCTATGTTTTTCAGTTAACTTCTGCGTTAGGTATAAAACCTTAAATGGGTATAAATAAAAAGAGGAGCCCTTTTCAAAAAGCTCCTTAATATCATTTCTATGATGTAAGCGCTCAGTTTTCTTAAAAGAAAAATCGTTATTGTCCGGAATTACAGACATGCGCCTTCCTGCATAGCAGAATTATTTTCTATGCTTGCTCTTTTCGTCTGAAACAGTCAATTTGTGACGTCCTTTCGCTCTTCTTCTTGCTAAAACGTTTCTACCATTAACAGATTCCATTCTAGCTCTGAATCCATGCTTGTTTTTTCTTTTCCTTTGAGAAGGCTGAAATGTACGTTTCATATCTTTATATTTTAATTATTTTCTTGTTCTGTAATAAGGGCTGCAAAGATAAGCAGTTAATTTGTTTCTGCAAAATAGTTTTTGAAAATACTAAGCGCATTACACTTTTTATATCTCCTTATAAATCATGAACTTTACTGCACAAATGTAATATGGTTTTTTAAATAAATCGATAATGATTGAATATAGATTATCTCAAAATCATCCTCAAGACCCATTTTTAAATATTGAAATTAAATTAAACACTAATTCAGATAAATTAAAACTGAAATTATCAAACTGGCGCCCAGGCAGATATCAATTAGGAAACTTCTCAAAATACTTAAGAGGATTTAAAGCATATGACTCAAATCATAAACCCCTCTCCTTTAAAAAAACTGATAAAAACAGCTGGGAGATAGAGTCTGATACCTATAGTTACATTATTCAATATCAAATCTATACTTCAATAATCGATGGTGGAAGCACATTTGTTGATGAAGAACATTGGTATTTGAATTTTATTAACTGTATGCTTTATGATGCAGATAACATGAATCAGCAGTATAAAGTATTGTTAGATATTCCAAGTGATTGGCAAATAGCTTGCGGGCTGCAAAAAGAAGGAACCACTTTAATTGCGGATAACTTTTATCAATTGGTGGATAGCCCTGCACTAGTTGGTGCAAGATTAAAACATTTAAAATACAGTATAGATAATTATAATTTCCATCTCTGGTTTAGGGGAGATTTTAAAATCGATGACGAAAGTAAAATTATAAAGGACTTCAAGAATTTCAGTCAGCATCAATTAGAAACTATGCAAGAATTTGAAAGCAAGGATTATCATTTCCTGTTTCAAATTTTACCTGAAAAAGCTTATCATGGAGTAGAGCATTTAAATAGTACATGCATTGTTTTAGGGCCCGCTAAAGAATTTAATAGTGATGAATTTTACTCGAATTTATTAGGAATTAGCTCTCATGAGCTATTTCATTATTGGAATATCATAAGAATAAGACCACAGGAGATGCATCCTTATGATTTTGATAAAGAAAATTACTTTACGACTGGATATGTTGCGGAAGGAGTAACCACTTATTATGGAGATTTATTTTTGATTCGAAGTGGAGTTAAAGATTTAGATTGGTATCAAAAAGAATTAAATAAATTATTTAAGAGACATTTTGAAAACTATGGCAGGTTCAATTATTCATTAGCTGAATCATCTTATGATTTATGGCTAGATGGATATGAAGCCGGAATTCCACATCGAAAAGTTTCTATTTATGTAAAGGGAGCACTGATTGCCTTAATTCTTGACTTAAGAATAATTTTAAAAAGTAAAGGTGAAAAATCATTAGATGATGTAATGAGATTACTATGGAATAATTATTACAAAAATGATCAAGGATATTCTGCTGAAGATTACCTTAAAACTGCTGAAGAAGTAATGGGGGAAGATTTATCACAATACTCTTATGATTACATAACGGGAACGAAACCGATTGAAGATGAATTGAATTCGCTATTATCAGAATTTGGTTTTGATTTAACTATAAAGAAAAATGAAAACCTACTGAGTCGATATTTTGGAATCAAAACAAATGAAGATAAAATACTTAATATAGCTCCAAAAAGTATTGCAGAAAAAAAATTAAGAATAGGAGATCAAATTATTTCAATTAACGGGATTAAGTTTGATGAAACTTCTGAGTTGTGGTTTGAGTCCGGAAATCCTGAATATGTAGTACAAGTTCTGAGAAATCAAAAAATCAAGGAAGTCTCTTTAAAAATTGAAGATGTCAATTACTTCAACAGTTATGTCATAGAGAGTCAAAAAGAAGTCTCTGATTATCAATTAGAGAACAGAAAGAAATGGCTTAATCTTGGTTAAATAATTGGGAGGGGCTAGAAAAGCGAAAGGCAGCTCCCCAGCTGCCTTTCTATTTCAACCAAAACCTTACAAAGTCATTGACTTGTATAAGATGTTATAAAAGTAGAGTCTTTTTTTTTACCCGTCAAGCCTATCAATATTTTTTTTATATATTTCTTGAAATTATTCTATAAACGGTCATTTTTTATAGATAAAGTACAAATAAATAATTTATTAGCCCATCTAATTTATTTTTGTCAGTTCTTTAAATTCTTTCCAATCTATATCAAATGGTTTTTCATAGGTTGAATCTCCCAGCTGTTTTGTAACATATTCAATTCTATCCTTTAATCCAGGATGAGAAGAAACCCATTTAAAAGCATCTGGAATATTCGCTTTAGATTGCTTTAATTTTAAGAAGAACTGAGTTAGCCTATTTGGATTTAATTCTGCAGCTTTTAAATATTTAACAGCATATTCATCTGCTTCTCTTTCCATTTTTCTACTAAATCCGCTACTCACTACCAATTTGCTTATTTCCTGTAATACAACAGGGTCACCTCCGGACATAATTAAGATTAAAGAATTTAACCCTAACTCCTTTATGAGATTCTTAATAACATGTCGATTTTCAGCATGCGCCAATTCATGTGCTAATACAGCAGCAAGCTCTTCAGCTGATTCAGTCTGTTCAATTAAAGCAGTAAAAATAAAAATCTGACCGTTAAAGGCTGTAAATGCATTTACTTGTTCTGATTTCAAAATATGAATATCATACTGATAACTTAATGAATCCATTCCAGTAGATAACCTATCCATTATAATATTTAGAGTTGAATCAACTGATTCATCTTCTATAGATTCATACTCTTTGAATATTTGATCATTAAAGAAATCAGCTATCTCATCCTCTTTCTGGAAAGATATTAATTCATTCTTCTCAGTAGTGGTAGAAAAATATGTAAAACCAGCCCAAATGGCTAGAGCAAAGATTAAGATAATTAATAAGTCTCTTAAATTCTTATTCATGCTATTTAGGAGGTTGGTTTACAATTCTATTTTGTTCAAAGGATTTCTTTTTAAAAACAGATTGATAAGAAAGTCTACCGAATAAAATAAAGTAATACATTTCTCCTTTTCTAGCTTTTACCGCACCTATCAGACTAAAAATTATGTATAATAAATTGGCAATTCCTACCAACCATAAATAGCCTTTAAACACATCCGTAAAGGGATAATCAAGAAAAATAATTCTTAAACCCCAAAATACAGCTACCGCATTCAATAATGAGGTAGGCAATTGACTTAATAAGGATTGCAAAGCATGAAAACGAACAAAGAGACTTTTACCTTTATTTATATAATAATATATAATGGCAGCAATTAAATTAAGAATTGGTAATGGAAGGCCTGCGCCTAATGCTGCAAACATCATTAGGTAAGCCCCCATTGCATCTTCTTTTTCCCTAATATCTATTTCATCAGGTTGCGGAATGCTTTGGTAATTATCTACAGTCATCTTATTGCATTGGTTTTCCGGTAAACGGAGGGTAAATATCAGTCATATATGACATATAAAGATTAACTCTGGTGCTCCATCTAAATGTACCTACAATAAACTCATGCCATGATTTCGGGTATTCTCCTGTGAAAAGCACTACCCACCATGCGACAAATGCTAATATTTGACACCAGATTAATCGAAAGAAAAGTATAAAGGCATGTGGAATAATAACATATATGGCGCCAAAAAATAATCTTAGTAATACCAACCCTCGACTGATCCTTTCTGGGTATTGAACCTGTATTTCTACATAAGGATCTTTTGCATCTAGACCAAATGGTGGATAATCATCAGCTAAATTAAATATACGAGCATTAACTCTTGTTTGCCATCTAATTAGTTGAACTTGGTATTCAAAAAAGCTTTCTGGATACCTTCCTGTGAATAAAATCACAAAGAATGAGATGATTTGTAAAACACCTCCCCAAATTCCAAGGAACATTAAAAGGAAAAAATGAGGTATTTGAATATATATCCATCCAAAGAAGGATCTTAATAATAATTCACCACGCGAATAGCGATCTTGGTGTTTAATCTGAAAAGTTAACATGTTCAATTAGGTTTTATGAGGCCTGAAATTGTGAAAATTTTAGATTAAATACAACTATTGGAGTAATTATAACTAATGTATTAATTACAAATAGAGAATATTGAAAGTATAAGAAAAAAGCCCGAATCAAATTCGAGCTTTTCATTTTAATTACTATTAATCTATTTCTTAAAATTCGTAAGCTTGTTTTTCTAAAACGTGATCAGCAACTGATCTTCTTACTTCTTTTAAGTTCATAGGCTCAATTTTACTAAAACGCTTCAGCCCTAACAACATCATTCGTTGCTCATCTCCTTCAGCGAAGGCAAAAATTGCCTCTTTACCTGCTCTATTAGCTACCTCTACAGCTCTATGCAGATATAATTTTGTCATATTGATTTGCTGCTCGCAAGCTTTTTCTCCTTTAATGCCAATTAACTTTTCGGTTCTTAATAAAGCAGATTCTGCTGTATATACTTCTATCAGCATATCGGCTAAGTTCATTAAGATTTCCTGTTCATGAGACAGCTTTTGCATATACTTTTGAACTGCAGCACCAGAAATCATTAAGCCAGCTTTCTTTAAGTTAGCTAATACTTTCTTTTCTTTTGCGAATAAAGTATCCTCTTCTTCAGCACCGAAATCAGGAATAGAAGTTAATTCTTTCTGAACATTCATGGCTGGAGTCATTAAATCAAGCTTACCCTTCATAGCTCTTTTCAATAACATATCAATAGTTAACATTCTATTGATTTCATTAGTACCCTCGAATATTCTATTAATACGAGCATCTCTGTAAGCTCTATCCATTGGAGCATCAGCAGAGAATCCCATACCGCCATAAATCTGTACTCCTTCATCTGCTACATAATCTAACACCTCTGATGCATGTACTTTCATAATTGCACATTCAATGGCAAATTCTTCTACAGATTTTAATTTAGCTTCTGCTTCATCCATACCATTAGCGATCATATCCTCATAAGCATCATCAATATTCTGACCTGCTCTGTAAGCTGCCGATTCAGAAGCATAGGTTCTTGCAGCCATTTCAGCTACTTTGTGTTTGATAGCGCCAAAGCTACCGATAGAAGTTCCAAACTGCTTTCTTTCATTAGCATATTGAGAAGCTTGAGCGATAATACCTTTTGAAGCACCAATTGCAGAAGCTCCTAATTTAATTCTCCCAATATTTAAGATATTAACGGCAATTTTAAAACCGTTTTCTCTTTCAGATAGCATGTTCTCAACTGGAACTTTGCAATCATTAAAGAATACCTGACGAGTAGAAGAACCTTTAATACCCATCTTAGCTTCTTCTTCATTCATAGTAACACCACCAAATTCTTTTTCAACTATGAAAGCTGATAAGTTTTTGTCATCATCAATTTTAGCAAAAACGATAAATACATCTGCAAAACCACCATTCGTGATCCACATTTTTTGACCATTAATGATATAGTGTTTTTTATCATCAGATAAAACTGCTTTCGTTTTCGCAGCATTAGCATCAGAACCAGAATCTGGCTCAGTTAGGCAGTATGATGCTTTCCACTCACCAGTTGCTAATTTTGGTAAGTATTTTTTCTTTTGCTCTTCAGTACCGTAATATAAAATTGGCAAAGTACCTATACCAGTATGTGCCGATAACGCAACAGCAAATGAATGCCCTGCTCCAATTACTTCTGCTACTAGCATTGAAGTATTGAAATCCATACCGAAACCTTCATATTCTTCAGGAACTGATGTACCTAAAAGACCTAATTCACCTGATTTATCCAATAACTTAGGCATTAATTCAGGATTCCCTTTTACGTCATCAATTTCATCTAATCTAGGATAGATTTCTTGTTCTAAGAAATCTTTACAAGTTTGAGCAATCATTTGCTGCTCTTCTGTCCACTCTTCTGGAGTGAATACTGCCTGAGCAGGAGTTTCTTCAATAAGAAAAGCTCCTCCTTTTGCTGTGAATTTTTTCTCTGTAGTACTCATAATATTAATGTTTAGTATTTGGTATCTGTAATGCTTTCTCCTTCATCATAGATGAAAAAGAAACACCAGAATAAATTTAATTTTGGATACTAGAATCTAGATTCTAGACTCTAGTATCATATTTTTTTACATCATTTCGTAAATGCCGGCAATACCTTGTCCACCACCAATACATGCTGTAACCATTCCGTATTTACCGTTAGTTCTCTTCAATTCATTTAAAACTTGAACTGAAAGTTTTGCACCAGAACATCCTAATGGGTGACCTAATGCAATAGCTCCACCATTTACATTTAATTTCGATTGATCTAAATCCAATTCTCTAATCACAGCTAATGATTGAGCTGCAAATGCTTCATTCAATTCAATTAAATCAATGTCGTTTAATTTTAAGCCTGCATTCTTTAGTGCTTTAGGCACAGCTTCAACTGGACCTATACCCATAATTCTTGGCTCAACACCTGCAACACCAAAACCTACCATTCTTGCGATAGGCTTAACATTTAATTCTTTCACCATTCTTTCTGACATCACCATGGTGAATGATGCACCATCATTAGTTGGTGAAGAATTACCAGCGGTAACTGAACCTCCTTGAGCAAATACCGGTCTTAGTTTTCCTAAAACTTCAGTACTTGTTCCAGCTCTAGGACCTTCATCTTTATCAACCGTAAAGTCTCTTGTTTTCTTTTTACCATTCTCAACATATGTTTCCTTTACATTAATAGGCACGATTTCATCATCGAATTTCCCCTCTTTTTGGGCCTGTAAAGCTTTCATGTGAGAATTATATGCAAACTCATCCTGATCTTCTCTTGAGATTTTCCATTGCTGTGCAATTTGCTCAGCTGTTAAACCCATTGAAGTATAATAATCAGGCGTTTCAGTTGCTATTTTATAATTCAAGGCTGTTTTATAACCCATAATTGGTACCATAGACATTGATTCTGTACCTCCAGCAATGATAATATCACCATAACCAGCCTGAATTTTTGAGGCTGCAATATTAATTGCTTCTAATCCAGATCCACAATATCTATTGATCACCATACCGGGCACTTCTTTTCCTAATGCTAATAAGGAAATCATTCTTCCCATTTGCATTCCTTGCTCCGCTTCTTGCACAGCATTACCTACGATAAGGTCATCTACCATTTTATTCTCAACGCCATCAACTTGAGAAACCAAGTGCTTGATGACATCAGAGGCTAGATCATCCGGGCGAGTAAACCGGAAACCTCCTTTTTTGGCTCTTGTTACAGCCGTTCTATATCCTGCTACTATATATGCGTCCATTTTTTTTATTTTTTAGATTTTTAGAATCTAGAACCTAGAGTCTAGACTTCTACATTCATTTTCTTAATAAAAGAATTAAGCATTTTCTGGACTTCATCTAAAATATCTTTAACATGATCAAAATTTCTTTCTGATAGAAAGCCCAGCTCTTTACTTAACAACAATTGAGTTTCTAGTTCAAAACTAGAACCGATAGATATTCTCAAGAACCTAGAAAAATCTTTGCTTGAATCTCTCGAAGATCCTTCAGCTATATTAGACGGTATAGAAACTGCACACCTTCTAATCTGAGATGTCAATCCAAATCTTTCCTCCGAGGGAAAAGTATTTGTGATTTGATAAACCGATAGAGACAGCTCCATTGATTTCTCCCAAATTTTAAGTTTTTTATAATTATGCATTTTCAATCTTTCATCTATTATCTAAACATCTAATATCTGTGTTCTAATTACGAAGTGGTTTACCTCCTTGTAAAACTGATTGAATTCTTTCGAGTGTTTTCTTCTCACCCAATAATGACAAGAATGCTTCTCTTTCTAAATCCAATAGGTATTGTTCAGAAACTTCTTGAGGATAAGATAAGTCTCCACCACACATCACATAAGCTAACTTATCAGCTATCTTTTGATCGTGTTCAGAAATATATCTTCCCATCTTCATTCCATTAACACCTGCCTTAAATAAAGCGATACCTGTTTTTCCTTGAACTTTGATATCTTCTCTTTGAACTGGCATTGTGTAGCCTGCATCTGCTAATCGAATAGCAGCTTGTTTAGCATCCGCTATCTGTCTGCTTCTATTTACACTAATTCCATCAGATGGTCTCAAGATCCCCATATCAATTGCCTCATGAGCAGAAGTTGCCACTTTTGCCATTGCAATATTCATATAAGCGTTTTGTAAAGCATTTAGCTCAACATCACCATCTTGGAATCTGTCTGCAACGCGAAGGGCATTTTCTTTAGTACCTCCACCACCAGGAATAACACCAACTCCAACTTCTACTAAACCAATATAAGTTTCAGCAGATGCCTGAATGTGGTCAGCGTGCATAGATAACTCGCAACCGCCACCTAAAGCCATATTATGAGGAGCCACTACTACTGGAACAGCAGAATAACGCGCACGCATCATAGTTTGCTGGAATTGACGAATCATGAAATCTAATTCATCATACTCTTGTTCAATGGCAAACATAAATACCATACCTAGGTTGGCCCCTAATGAGAAATTCGATCCTTCATTTGAGATTACAACCCCTCTGTATTTTTCTTCTGCCATTGAAATACCTTTATTGATGGCTTCAACAACGCCACCTCCTAAAGTATTTGATTTAGACCTGAATTCTACATTAATAATTCCATCCCCAAGATCAATGATTCCTGCTTCGGCATTACTCCATATTTCTTTTCCACTTTCTTTTAAGTTTTCAAGAATAATGAACTCTTCAGTACCAGGAATATTTACATATTTCTTGCTATCGATGTCATAATATTGTTTCTGACCTGCTTCTACTCTGTAGAAAGAATCAGCACCTGAATCTAGCATATCATAAACCCATTGATTTGGTTTATAACCTGCTTCTTCCATTTTCTCAACTGTTTTCTTAACACCAAGAGTATCCCAAGTTTCAAATGGACCAATTTCCCAACCAAATCCAGTACAAATTGCCTGATCAATTCTGTATAATTCGTCAGAAATTTCAGGAATACGGTTAGATGAATATTGGAATAAGCCATAGAATGAATCTCTGTAGAATTCACCTGCCTTATCTTTGCCACCTAAAAGAACTGGGAATCTATCTTTTAGATTTGAAACCTGCTTACTTGCTTCAAGTGTAGCAAATTTTGGTTTCGTTTTGGGCTTATATTCCATTGAATCTAAGTCTAAGGTTAAGATCTCAGTCTTACCATCTTTCTTAGTTTTTTTATAGAATCCTTGACCTGTCTTATCTCCTAACCACTTATTTTCTTCTAATTTCCCAATTACGTCTGGTAATTTGAATGTATCTCTAGATTCATCATTAGGTAGATTATCATATAAACCATTTGCTACCTTAATTAAAGTATCTAAACCTACAACATCAGAAGTTCTGAACGTAGCTGATTTTGGTCTACCGATTGCTGGTCCTGTTAATTTATCAATTTCATCAATGTTTAACCCAAGTTTTTGCATTGAATCTACCACTTTTAAGATAGCGTATATCCCTACTCGGTTAGCAATGAATGCTGGAGTATCTTTACATAATACAGTAGTCTTACCCAAATACAGATCTCCGTAATGCATTAAGAAATCTGTGATTGATTGATCCGTTTTAGGAGTTGGGATTATCTCTAATAATTTTAAGTAACGTGGTGGGTTAAAGAAGTGGGTTCCAATAAAGTGTTTCTGGAAGTCTTCACTTCTATCTTCCAACATCATATGAATAGGAATACCTGATGTATTAGAAGATATAATTGTACCCTTAGTTCTGTGTTTCTCTACATTTTCAAAAACCTGCTTTTTGATATCTAGACGCTCAACCACAGCTTCTAATACCCAATCGCAATCTTTAATTTTGTGCATATCATCATCGAAATTGCCTAATGTAATTCTTTTGGCAAAGTCTTTATGATATAGGGAAGCAGGTTTTCCTTTTAAAGTTGATTGAAAGGCATCGTTTACAATACGATTTCTCACCTGAGGATCTTCCTTAGTTAGGCCTTGTTTTTTTTCAGCATCCGTAAGTTCGAAAGGTACAATATCTAGTAAAAGCACCTCCACACCTATGTTAGCAAAATGGCAAGCAATCCTTGAACCCATGATGCCAGAACCTAAAACGGCTACTTTTCTAATGTTTCGTTTCATTTAGTCGTTGTGGTTTAAATTTTAAAAATTAATGAACTGATTCTTTATTTTTATATATGTCACTATTTTCAATAATGTCATTTACACTATTGATGACATCAAAAAAAACTTCCAATTTCTCCTGATCAATAGTTTTGATCACTTCCTCATTGAAAGTTTTTACCGTCTCTCTTGATATAGCTTTTTTCTCTATCCCTAAGTCTGTTAAGAATATTCTTACTGATCTTTTATCTTCAGGATCTGGCTTTTTATAAATTAAGCCTTTCTCCTCCATATTTTTAAGCATTCTGGTCAGACTTCTACTCTCTAACCCCATTAAGGGAGCTATTTTAGTAGCTGGAGTTCCTTCTTTGGTATTGATATTAAGTAATACAAACCCTATCGAAGTTGTAATTCCATGCTTTACCGCCTGTTGATTGTACATGCGCGAAATAGCATGCCAGGCCGCTTTTATGTTGTAGTCTATTGATTCTTCTCTTTTCATGGAATTCAAATATACAAAAATATAGTATGCATGCATACTATATTTTGAAAAAATATTTCTTTTGGTGAAAAAATTTATTCACAGAAGAATACTTCAGTAAAAACGAAATAGGAAACATAAAGGATGTGTTTATATCATATTAACTACAATCTGCTATTTCACGATCATCATAATTAAGAGTAGACAAAAAATGAAGAGTATTTAGTGTATTGTCATCTAGTTAGCAGATTGGTCATGATAATAATACTCCGTTAGAAGTATTTAATTTGGTGGTTGTTCAAACTTATCCGTAACTGGTTTATCATTTAAATTAAACCTATGGTTAATCCCTATGGTAATTGGAAAGGTGGTAAAGCTATCTAATGAAGAATTATTTTGAGAGTCAGAAATAACGCTTCTCCCCATTACACTCACAAACCAATCAAAATTATCGGTAATTCCTCTACCAAGCTTCAATCCATAATTAAAAGAAAGATTTGTGCTGGCCAATTCAGATATATCATCGAAAGTGATGGTACTAGCTCCCATACCTCCATGAGCGGATATTCTCCAATCCGTTTGCCCCTGATCTGTAAATAGGTATTCCACACCAGCCGAATAATGCCAAATCTGACTGTCATCAAAACCTAGTATGCCAGGAAGCAATTCAGTTGTTAGATCAGTCCTTAATATTAACCTTTCTCTGACAGAATAACCTAGTCTAGCTCCAACATTAAATCCAGTACTGACGCGATTTGCTAAACTGCCCGTTGGAAAAGAAGGACCTGCTCTCAACTCCACATTCCAAGGAAAAATAGGGTTTTCGCCCTGGGAAATTGCTTTAAATGAGTTGCTAACACTAAATAAAAAAACAATTGCCGAAATAGTAATTATTTTAGCTCTTGTAAAATAAATCATATAAAGTATTCTATTAAAAAAATGCTTAGTACTAATTAAAAACGAAGCTATAGAACATATGTTTCAAATTATTAATTATCAGCACTTTACGACTAATATCACATATCAACTAACGGAAGCCGCTTGCAATAATAATCCACAGATATAAGCTGCATAAGTACCTAAAACATAACCTAGCACGGCTAATAAAACACCAACCGGGGCTAAACTTGGGTGAAAAGCACCTGCTACAATGGGGGCTGAAGCTGCACCACCCACATTGGCTTGACTACCAACGGCTACAAAAAAGAATGGCGCCTTTATTAATTTAGCTATCAATAGAAGGACTATTACATGAATAGACATCCAAATAGCGCCCACAATAAAAAATCCTGGATTATCAAATATTTCAGTAACATCCATAAGCATTCCAATAGAGGCCACTAATATGTAAATCATAACACTTCCTAACCTTGACGCTCCTACTCCTTCTAATTTCCTAGCTTTTGTGAATGAAAGCATTAAACCTATGGTCGTGGCAATTATTACAATCCAGAAAAATGATGACGTTAAACTAAACTTATCTAACTGAGGGGCATTTTCTGCTATCCATGGCGCTATAAGATCTGCCCCAAAATGAGCTATCGCTGTAGCCCCAAAGCCTACCGCTAGAACGGTAACTACCTCATGCAAATGAGGAATTTTCATAATAGAGGCTTGATATTTCTCAATTCCCACTTTCACTTCCTCAATCGCAGAGGCATCTGCTTTTAATTTTTTATCTAGTTTTTTTGAAATTCCGACACCATATAATAAGAAGGCCATCCAAATATTAGCTATAATAACATCCACAGTTACCATAGTGGCAAAGAGATCTTCGCTTGCTCCGAAAGTTTCAAACATAGCTGCCTGATTAGCACCTCCACCGATCCAACTTCCTGCAATAGTGGCCATTCCTCTCCATACTGCATCTGGACCAACTCCTCCTACAACATCAGGAGCAAATGATGAAACTATTAGGATTGCTATTGGTCCTCCAATTACAATACCTAAGGTGCCGGCCAAAAACATAACCACAGCTTTAGTTCCTAAACTTGAGATCGCTTTTAAATCAACCGATAAGGTTAATAATACTAATGATGTGGGTAATAGATATCGAGATGCCACAAAATAGAGATTAGAATCTTCACCGGATACTATACCGAATGTATTTAATAAAGAAGGTAGGAAATAACATAATAAAACAGAAGGTACGAAGCGGTAGAATTTTTTCCATCCTTCCTTTTTACTTGATGCAGTAACAAATACGAATGCTAAAATGATAAATAATAATCCTAAAGTAACGGCATCATTAGTAATTAAAGGCTTCTCCATTATTTATAATGTTCTTTTAAAATTTCAACAAATTCACTGAGGATCATAGCAGTTGCTCCCCACACAACTTTTTCATCAATATCAAAAAAAGGAGCTTTCAATCTAACTTCCTTTGCGACCGTTAATTCCTTCTCTTGTATGGTTTGAGGATGGATTAAATGTTCCAATTCTGCTTGAAAAATATGTTCGACTTCTCGAGGATCTCTTGAAAATTCTGGTTTTTCATTTAAGATGCTAATGACAGGCTTTACAATAAAGTTACTAGCTGTCACATTCAAGTCAGATAAACTACCGATTACTTGCTGATCGGATATTTTTACTCCAATTTCCTCATAAGTTTCTCTAATAGCTGTTTCGATCAATGTTTGATCAGAATCTTCCTTTTTCCCACCTGGCAAACTCACTTGTCCACCATGCACCCCCTGATACGGTGGTCGTTTCATTAAAGGGAAATAAACCTTATTATCAAAAGGATATAAAGCGATCATGACTGCCCCTTTTTTTGGCGGTTCACTATACTTCATTTTAAAACGCTGCCCTATTGGCTTTGCCATCATTTGCTGATGAGCATTATCACCAGGTAGAGCTTTTAATAATCGTTCAGTAAGAAAATCTTTTAAATCTGCTATCATGAATAATCAACAATTATACAAAACATATTAAAGCTTTCATTAAAAACTTTCGAACTATCACGAAAGCTCAATAATTTTTTACTTTTCAACTCAACTAAATTTCTAACTCTTGTTCTTAGAAAAATATCATTATAAAATGATCCTTTTAAATAATTTTTGGGGTAATAGTATTTAAAGTACTATTTAGTTCATGATAAAACGAAGAAAAAAGTTAACATAAGTTCTTATAAATCAATTTTTTATAATGTTTTTATTTACAATAGTATTCTTATTTTTCTATCTTTATAATTGACCTTGAAATTAATTACCCATGAAAAAATGGCTACTCTTTTTTTTATTCATAGGTGTAGGGTTTATTTATTCCTCCACTTCTTTTAGTCAAAATCCATTTGTGACTACTTGGCAAACTACGGATGGTACTATAACTATACCAATAATTTCTATTGATAGTTTAACTTACAATTATGATATAGAATGGACTAACCTAACAAACCCTGGGGAAGGTGATGGCTCTGATGCAGGAGTTTCTACATCATATACCATTTCAGGCTTAAATAATGATGATACTTATGAAATCAGTATTTCTGGTGCATTTCCAGCAATTTACTTTCTGGGCGATACAGATGAAGCTCCAAAAATTCAGACCATAGAACAATGGGGAGATATTCAATGGGAGACAATGTATTTTGCATTTTGGGCTTGTAGCAATTTAACTTCTAATGCAACAGACGCACCTGACTTAAGCTTAGTTAAAAGTATGTACGCCACTTTTGGATTAGCCACTTCTTTTAATAGTGATTTAAATAATTGGGATGTAAGCACTATAGAAAATATGTTAGGAACATTCTTTCAAGCTACCTCATTCAACGGCAATATTAGTAACTGGTCAACTTTCAATGTAACCACTATGCGACAAATGTTTGAGGGCGCTACTTCTTTTAATCAAAATTTAAATGGTTGGAGCGTTAGTTCTGTAACAAATATGAACAGCATGTTTCAAAATGCCTCTGCTTTCAATAGTCCTTTAGATTTTTGGTTTCCTTTTCAGGTTACTGATATGACCGAAATGTTCTCAGGAGCAAGTTCATTTGATCAGTCCTTAGGTGATTGGAGTATTAGAGATGTTACCTCTATGTCTGGTATGCTAGATAACTCTGGCTTATCAAAAGTAAATTATGATGCAAACTTAAGAGGTTGGGAATCCTTTTTCAATACTCCCACTGGAATTACACTCGGAGCAGCAGGGTTAAGCTATTGTAATGGAGCAGATGCCAGAACCACACTAACTGGAACTACCTACAGCTGGACTATAAATGGAGATGCATTAGACTGCCAAGCATTTGTTACACGATGGCAAACAGATAATGGTCAAATAACCATCCCTACAAGCAATTCAGAAACATACTTCTATGATGTTAGCTGGAGAAATATTACGAATCCTGGTGTAGGAGAGGGATCTACATTAGGTTTAACCAGCAGATATACAATCACAGGGCTTAATAATGGAGATATTTATGAAGTTTCTATTACAGGAGATTTCCCAAAAATATATTTTCTTGATTTTAATATATCTGTAGCTGATAGAGGGAAAATAATTAGCATAGAACAATGGGGAGATCAGGAATGGACGGATTTGAGTTACTCATTTTACAACTGCATAAATTTAACTTCAAATATTTCAGACACTCCCTTACTACAAAATGTAAGCCTCGCATATAATATGTTTGATGGTGCAACATCTTTTGATGGTGATTTATCCAACTGGGATGTGAGTACTTTCCAAGATGTAAGTAGTATGTTTCGAAATGCCAGCTCCTTTAACGGGAATATTCAAAATTGGGATGTGAGCAATATAACAGACATGAATGCTATGTTTTCTGGTGCCACTAGTTTTAATCAAAATATAGATGGATGGGAAGTGAGTAATGTAACCAATATGGGATCGATGTTTCAAAACGCTACTTCATTTAATCAGAATTTAAATTCATGGGACGTTAACAATGTCACTTTCATGGATAATATGTTTTCTGGAGCCACCTCATTTAATGGTAACATTAGTAATTGGAGTGTTAGCAGGGTAACATCAATGGATAGAATGTTTAGTGATGCCACTACTTTTTCAGGAAACCTTAGTAGATGGAATGTAGGAAATTGCGAGAGCATGAGGCTGATGTTTAACAATGCAAGTTCCTTTGTTAGTGACTTGAGTAATTGGGATGTTAGAAATGTCACCAATATGGTGGAAATGTTTAAGGGAGCTACAAACTTTAATAGCGACCTAAGTGATTGGGATATCTCTCAAGTAACCAACCTAGGAGGGATGTTTTGGGATGCTTCTACTTTTAATCAGAATTTAGCGAGTTGGGACATCAGTTCAGTTGCTGCATTTGAAGAAGAAAGATCAGGAGTTATTGGAATTGATTCAATATTTACGAATAGCGCATTGAGTACTATAAACTACGACTCAACTGTTATCGGATGGGCTACTTTGTCAGAAAACGAAACTTTAATACCAAATGATTTAAATTTGGGTGCCCATAATATTAGCTACTGTTTTTCTGAGCAAGAACGCTCTCAATTAATAAACACTCACAACTGGTTAATTGATGATGCAGGAGCAGGGTGTCCTACTCCTACTATTCAAGCATCTAACATTACTTTTTCAAATGTTTCAACTAATCAATTGAATGTATCATGGGAAAATGGAGATGGATCTGGCAGAATTGTAATAGTAAAACAAAATCAAGCTGTAGATTTTACCCCTACAAATCTTACGAGTTATTCGGGTAATAATGATTTTTCTAACTCCACCGATATAGGCAATAATAATTATGTTGTTTATGTGGGTCAAGGAAATAGTTTTACACTTACTGGATTATCCGAAGGTACAAGCTATCATTTCCAAATATTCGAATATAATGGTGATAATGGATTAGAGGTTTATAATACTGATACTTCAACTGGAAATCCAGAATCTGTTGTCACATTATCTACTCCTAGCATAACTGAGTTTCAGCCTTCATCAGGTGCAATTGGTGATACCATAACCATTTCAGGAAGTGGGTTTAGTAATGCAAGTCAAGTTAGCTTTGGTGGTACTAATGCTAATTCTTTTACAGTAGAATCAGATAATTCAATTTTGGCAATTTTAGCCAATGGTGCTTCGGGTGAAATATCAATTACGTCACCAGCGGGTACTGCTTCAATGCCAGGATTCGAATTCATTCCAGCTCCTTTGATCGAATCATTCAATCCTGATACTGGTACTAATGGCGATACGATTACCATATTGGGCTTTAATTTTGATAATGCAAGCATCGTTAGCTTTGGTGGAATTAATACTAATTCTTTTACGGTAATTTCAAGTACTGAAATCCAAGCCCTTTTAGGAAATGTCGCTCCTGGTAATGTAAGCATTACTACCCCTGGTGGAACTGCAACAAAATCAGGATTTAAAATTATTCCTGCTCCTATTATTACCTCATTTAGTCCAACATTCGCTTCACCAGGGGATACTATCACAATCAATGGATTGAACTTTTCAAATACCAGTTCAGTAAGTTTTGGAGGGATAAATGCAGCATCCTTTGAAGTGATTTCAGATGCTGAAATAATTGCTATTGTGGGTAACGTATCACCTGGAAATGTAATCGTAACCACTCCTGGAGGATCAGCAACAAAAGAAGGTTTTACTACAGCATATTCACAAATCACCTTGTTTGAGGAAAAAAACATTGCTATTACCAGCAATCAAACAGCAACTGTTGATATTGGTTCTGCTGTGGAAGGGGAGCAAATTCAAAAACCATTTATCATCAATAATAATGGAAACGATGATTTAATAATTACAGGTATCACTTCTTCAAATTCTGTTTTCGAAATATTAAATGCACCTGATACCATTTTAGCAGGGACAGCCACCCAGTTTTCTATTCAATTCTCAGCCTCTGAAATTGATGATTATAATGGTGAAATTCTTATTGAAAATAACAGTTTTAACGAACCTCAATTTTCATTCAATGTAAGTGCAGAGTTAACGGAATTAAATATTATAGATAATGAGACTGATTCCATCATTATTTCAAATCAAGACATCAATTTAGGTACCACATTAATTAATGTAGACATTGACAAAAATTTTGAAATAGAAAATTTAAGCGCAAAAGCTACCATAAGTATACTTAGTATTACGGTTGATAATCCGGTGTTTCAAATTATCAATATACCTACATCAATTGCTCCCTTAAATTCAGAGCAGTTTACTGTAAGGTTAAACGCAAATGAGGTAGGCGAGTATTCTGGACTAGTAAATGTGAATACAAATTTGAAAAGTTTCACATTCCGTGTAAATGGTATAGTAGTTAATGAAATAAGTCGAGAAATAAAAGTCTACAATGTAGTAACTCCAAACGGAGATGGCCGACATGATTTTCTTCAAATCGATAATATCGCTGAATATCCGAATAATAAAGTTAGCATCTTCAACCGCTTAGGAAACAAGGTGTTCGAGATTGATCAGTACAATAATAGTTCGAATATTTTTGAAGGCACCTCTAGTAATGGGGAAGAATTGATAAGTGGGAATTACTATTATGTGATTGATAAAGGGAATGGAGAAAAAAGAATTAGTGGTTTCATTTTAATTAAAAGATGATCAACATGAAAAAGGCAATAAAACTTATACTTCTAGTCCTCATCCCGTTTTGTTTACAAGCACAAAATGATCCATTATACAATCAATATTTCTTTAACCAGGCAATTATCAACCCGGCATATACAGGTGTTAATAATGTTTTAAATGCAACAGCACTAAGCCGAACCCAATGGGCTGGTGTAGAAGGAGCCCCCATTACCAATACTTTAAATGTTACAAATTCCTTTCTTAAGAATAAAATTGGAGTAGGCGCAAACCTTATTTTCGATCGCTTCGGAATCAATAATAATACTGAATTTAGCCTAATGTACTCTTATAAAATCATTACGCCACTAGGCAACGTGTTTTCTATGGGACTTCAAGCGGGTCTCGTGAATTATAATTATGACTACAATAGATTAAATTTACAATATTTAGACGATACCATTTTAAATGATGCTCAACCTAGTGTTACAAAAGAGAATTTTGGTTTCGGCTTCTGGTATATGAGTAAAAACTATTATATAGGCTTATCAGTACCTCGACTGTTAGATGTTAGAGTAAATGATGGGGGATCTCAAAGCACTCGATATCGTAGGCATTATTATCTAAGTGGTGGATATGTATTTGACCAACTCTTCTCGTTTAAATTTAAACCCTCTATTTTAGTGATGTATGTTGATAATGAAAATTATGCAGTTGACATCAATACCTCATTTCTTTTGAATGAGGCGATATGGTTAGGAGCTTCAATTCGAAACTTCTCAGCTTTAGGTTTAAACACTCAGTTAAAAATCGATGAATCCATTAAATTCGGCTATGCTTTTGAACTTCCTATTAACAATACAGCTTTAACAGGATTAGGTACGCATTCATTGATGATTTCGCTTGATTTAGCATTATTCGAAAGACATGCTTTAGGCAGAAGATATTTCTAAAATAAAAAAGGCCACACTTAAAAGTGTAGCCTTACATTATTTAACTCAGGTAATTATTACTTACCTGCTTCGTATCTCTTAGAAACCTCTTCCCAGTTGATTACATTAAAGAAAGCTGAAATGTAATCAGGACGTCTGTTTTGGTAGTTTAAGTAATAAGCGTGTTCCCAAACATCTAATCCTAAGATTGGAGTTCCACCGCAACCTACATTAGGCATGATTGGATTATCTTGATTGGCTGAAGAACAAACCTCAACTTTTCCACCTTTGTGAACGCATAACCAAGCCCATCCAGAACCGAAACGTGTTGCAGCAGCGTTTGAAAATTCTTCCTTAAATTTATCATATGAACCATAAGCATCATTAATAGCATCAGCTAAAGCACCTGAAGGTTCACCTCCACCATTTGGAGACATTACTGTCCAAAATAATGAATGATTATAATGACCACCGCCATTATTTCTAACTGCAGTATTATCACTATTTTCTTTTAATAAATCTTCTAATGATTTTCCTGCCATATCAGTACCTTCAACGGCAGCATTTAATTTCGTAACGTATCCATTATGGTGCTTACCATGGTGTATCTCCATAGTTTTAGCATCAATATTTGGTTCTAAAGCATCTTTAGCATATGGTAATGCTGGTAATTCAAAAGCCATGATATTTATTTATTATTGGTTAAACATTTATTAAAAAATTCTACTTACTACGTAATTTAGCAAAAAACTCATCCAAGAGCTTTTTGCTATCGTTTGCCAATAGGCCGCTTTTAACAGTTGTCTTCGGATGAATCATATTAGGATTAATTTTATTGTAACCTCTTTTCTCATCAGACAAAGCATAAACCAAGTGATCAATTTGTGACCAATTTAAAGCACCAGCACACATACCACAAGGTTCCAAGCTCACATAAAGACTGCAATCCTTAAGATATTTTCCACCAAGATGATTTGCAGCAGAGGTAATGGCAATCATTTCTGCATGAGCCGTTACATCATTCAACCTTTCAGTTTGGTTATACGCTTTCGCAATAATTTTCTTTTGACAAACAACTACAGCACCCACAGGTATTTCACCTTCCTCAAAAGCAATTTCTGCTTGTCGGATGGCTTCCCTCATAAAGTGCTCGTCAGAATTAACGGTCAGTTCCATTTTATGTTTAACGAAATTTAACGGATCCAAACATTTTTTGAGCAATTGGTTCCCATTTTGACTTTAAATATGGAGGGCAAGAAAAGCTAATAGTTACTAAACCGTTTTTATGAATGGTATATAATAAATAAGTATACCGCTGTTCTGAACCACTACCTCTTTCATTTGCTGGTTTACCGTCAAATTGATATGCTGCAAATTGCTTATCATTTATTGTCACCAATTCCTTTTGAGAAAAGTCAATCTGCTTGAATAAAGGTGGAATACTAGAATCATAAAAATCCTTTAATAAGGCTACATCTCCTTCTTGCCAAAAAGTGGATGAAGCGGTAATGGTAAATTCTACCCCTGACTGCGCATCCGTCATAGCCACATCTGGAATTCTAGCGCCCAAGAATTTAGATGATAATTCTTGTTGCGTCATTTCTCTTAACTCAGTGGAAACCTCCATTGAAAGATAATCGGTAAGCTTTTGCTTTTTAAATGTCGTTTCTTGAAAAAAAAGTAAGAACGATAGTATTAAACCTATTGATTTAATCATTTAATATAATTTTGAGTGAAATAATTATGCCCTAATTGCAATCACAGGATCAAGTTTCGATGCCATTCCAGCTGGTACAATACCTGAAACTGTCCCTATAATAACGGATACTGATACTCCTAATATAACATTTGAAAAGGATAAAGAAAGGTCAAGGCTTCCTAATGATACAAAACTCAATAGGTAAACCAATAGCAATCCAAACATCCCACCTAAAACTGAAAGGAAAACAGCTTCGAATAAAAACTGAAAAAGAATAAAGAAATTTTTCGCACCCAATGATTTTTGAATGCCGATAATATTCGTTCTTTCTTTAACGGATACAAACATAATATTCGCGATTCCAAATCCTCCGACAAGTATAGAGAAACTACCTATCACCCATCCTGCTAAGGAGATAACACTGAAAATTGAGCCAATTACATCTGCAAAAGCTTCTGGTCTATTTACTGCAAAGTTTGTGTCTTCTCTTGGCCTTAATCCTCTGATTTGCCTAAGTAAACCAGTAATTTCGCCTTCTAAATTTTTCAAGCCTTCATCCTCAGGATATCCTTTCAATGCAATGATTGATTCAACCCCAAAATTCCCTTGCCCTGAATACATTTTGAAAAAGGTATTGTAGGGAACATAGCAGAAGTCATCAGCACTAGGGGCATCAATTACACTTGCCCCTTGTTTTTCCATCACTCCAATTACTCTAAACTTTAATCCTCTTAGTTTTATCTCTTTACCAACGGGATCCGTTAATGGAAATAGTGTATTGGCAACTTCTGCGCCTATAATGGATACATTTGCTCCTTTCTCTACTTCTTGAAGTCCGAAATAACGTCCTTTCTCAACTGGTATCTCAAAGACATCTTTATGCTGATAAGCAATACCTGACACTATTGCACCACTTAAGCTATTGCTTTCATGTTTTACCGTTACGCCAAATCTTTCAGCAAAAATGGTAACCGCACTAGCTTCTTTTGAATTATTTTTTAGGAACTGATATTCGCTATATTCAGCTTTTGGTCTGTTTACATATTTCCACCATGGGTAGTTATCTTCAAATATCCAAGGGAATTTTTCAATTCGAATCACATCATCTCCTAAAAAGTTTAAACTATCTCTAATATTTTTCTCTAAAGAATCTACCAAAGTAAATACTGTTATAATAGAAAAAATACCCACTGTTACACCCAAAAGTGATAAAATGGTTCTTAGCAGATTGGCTCTTAATGCACTTATCGCAAAACGAAAGCTCTCCAGAAGTAGATGAAAGTAAATCATATGTAAATATAAAAATATAAAGCTACAAGATTCCGAAAACTATTATTAACTTTGCCCTCTTAAATTTAAACCTAATAACTTAATACCGTAATATTAAGTATGAAATTATCAGAATTCAAATTCGACTTACCACTTAAATTAGTGGCACAACATCCGGCTGAAGACAGAGATCAAGCAAAACTAATGGTTTTGCACAAAGATACCGGAGAAATTGAACACAAAACTTTTAAAGACATAGTTGACTACTTTGATGAAGGTGACATTATGGTTACCAATAACACCAAAGTATTCCCAGCTCGCCTTTATGGAAACAAGGAAAAAACAGGTGCTCAGATTGAGGTTTTCTTATTAAGAGAACTTAATAAAGAAATGCACTTGTGGGATGTGTTAGTAGATCCGGCAAGAAAAATTCGTGTTGGAAACAAGCTGTATTTTGGAGATGGTGAGTTAGTAGCGGAAGTTATTGACAATACTACTTCAAGAGGAAGAACTATCAAATTCTTATATGATGGTGAAGACGAAGATTTCTACAAATTAGTAGACTCTTTAGGAGAAACTCCTCTTCCTAAATACATCAAGAGACCAGTGGAAGAAGCGGATAGAGAAAGATTCCAGACTATTTATGCTGAGGAAGTAGGGGCAGTAGCTGCACCCACTGCAGGTATGCACTTCACTCGTCAGGTATTGAAAAGAATGGAGTTAAAAGGCATCAAGACTAGCCCTATCACTTTACACATTGGTTTGGGAACTTTCCGTCCTGTTGACGTTGAGGATCTTACCAAGCACAAAATGGATTCAGAAAACTTCAAAGTTCCAGCTAAAACTGCTGAGCTAGTGAATGAATCTCTCGACAATAAAAAAAGGGTTTGTGCGATAGGAACTACAGCTATGCGTTCAATGGAATCTTCAGTTACAGCAAATAACAGACTGAAAGAAAATGAAGGCTGGACTGACCGTTTCATTTTCCCTCCTTACGAATTTAAAATTTGTAATGCATTATTAACAAATTTCCATATGCCTGAATCAACATTATTAATGATGGCATGTGCTTTCGGAGGTTATGAAAACGTAATGAATGCTTACCAAGAAGCCATTAAAAATAAATATAGATTCCTTTCTTATGGGGATGCTATGTTAATTATATAAAAATACTTACATCAAACTGCTATGCAACTATACTGCATAGCAGTTTTTATTTTAGTAGATCAGAAACATTTCTTCAAAACACGCTGTTAGCCGTTCAGATTAAGCAAACATTTTATTAGATGACAGTTTTACCCTATAAAGACAAGGAAACCAGCAAAAAGCAACAAGTGGCTGATATGTTTGATAACATTAGCCACAAGTATGATTTCCTTAATCATTTCTTAAGCCTTGGTATTGATATCCGTTGGAGAAAAAAAGCAATAAAATTATTAAAAGAAATTCAGCCTAAGCAGATATTAGATATTGCTACAGGTACGGGTGATTTTGCTATTGAATCTCTAAAATTAAATCCTGATCACGTTACTGGTGTGGATATTTCTGAAGGTATGTTAAACGTAGGTCGTGAAAAACTGAAGAAGAGAAAGCTTGATGACAGAATCACATTAACTTCAGGAGACTCTGAAAACCTTCCATTTGAAGATAATAAGTTTGATGCGATCATCGTTGCATTTGGGGTAAGAAACTTCGAGAACTTAGAAAAGGGCTTAGCTGAAATGAATAGGGTTTTAAGACCTGGAGGAAAAGTAGTGGTTTTGGAATTCTCAAAACCTAAGAGCTTCCCATTTAAACAGTTATATAATTTCTATTTTAAAAATATCTTACCTACTTTAGGCAAAACAATTTCAAAAGATAATGCGGCTTATACTTATCTACCTGAATCTGTGAAATCATTTCCTGATGGTAAAGATTTTACTGCTATTTTAGATAAGATTGGCTTTAAAAATACAGAATGCAAACCATTAACTTTAGGCATCAGCTCAATTTACACAGGAATAAAGTAATTCTTTTTATACTCTTAGGGTTTATTGGTTTTCACGCGAAGGCTCAGTATTATGAAAAAGAAAACCTCCCTAACTATGATGATGCGCTGATTCATTACGGCTTTTACCTTGGTGGGCATACTGCTAATATGAAAGTAAGGTATAATGAAGATTATCTAAGCAATCAATTTGATTCGCTTCATTCTGTAATTCCTGAAAGCTCGCCTGGTTTTACTGTAGGTTTTATTGTTAACTTACGCCTTGCACAATATTTAGATTTAAGAACACTTCCTGGTGTTGGTTTGTATCAATATACTCTGAATTATAATACATACGATCAAGCTGAAGAAGTTACTTTTCAAGGAAAGAAAGAGGCCTTCTATGCTGAATTACCTCTTTTATTGAAATATAAATCTCAAAGAAGAAAGAATTTTAGGGCTTATATGATTGGAGGCGCAAAGCCTTCTTTTGAGGTTAGTGGTAAAAGACCCTCTGAAATCAAGGAAGATGTTCTGCTAATCAACACCTTTAATTTAGCATTAGAAGTAGGGTTTGGAGTAGATATCTATTACGAACTTTTTAAATTTTCGCCAGAAATTAGGTTTTCAAGAGGATTGACAAATGCTTTGTACTCAAGACAAAATAGCTATAGCAGTCCACTAAATGAGCTCGTAACGAATAGTGTTTCTATTTACTTCCAGTTCCAGTAAGCTTCTTTTTTTTACTATTGATCTAGCCAGCTTTTAAGCGCATTCACTTTTTCACGGCTGACAATAATATCATTATCCTCACAATTTTTAAGTTTAATCTTTAATCGGCTATTGGAGTAAGTTATGATTTCATCAATAGCTTCTAAGCTTGTGATGTACTTTCTATTTAAGCGGAAAAATTGATCTGGATTCAAATCTGAGTCTAGTTGATCTAATGTGTAATCTACTATATATTTTTTACCACCTTGCGTTTGAAGAAAAGTTGCTTTTTGTTCGCTGTAGATAAAAGAAATGTCTTGAGAATTAATGCTGTATATCTTCTCACCTACTTTTACCATAAAGCGATCCTTATATTGCTTACTCTCTTTCTGCAATAAACTTTGCAGCATATTCAAATCAACAGTAGCGGGTTTATTAGTATTGTTTTTATATTTCTCAATAGCTTGCCCTAATTCCTCTGGATCGATTGGTTTTAACAGATAATCAATAGAATTAAGTTTAAATGCCTTTATTGCGAATTGATCATAAGCAGTTGTGAAAATGATTGGGCTACTGGTTTTTACCTGATTATAAATTTCAAAACTTTGCCCATCCGCCAATTCGATATCACTAATTATTAAATCTGGTGCAGGATTGGAACTTAACCATTCAACAGAATCAACAATAGTATCAAAGTGTCCATGAATACTAGCTTCAGGAATTAAATCATTAAGTAGTTTAATAATTCTGGTCGCTGCCGGTCTTTCATCCTCTATAACTAAAATATTCATTTTGAAATATTTAATAATGGTAATTTAACTGTGAAGAAATTTTCATCTTGAGAAATGATTGGAGCTTTCTTACTTAAAAGCTGGTAGCGCTTTTTAATATTTTCTAAGCCTATTCCAACTCCATCCGATTTTTCATTTTTAGGTTTCCAGTTATTTTTCACAACCAAAAATTGTCCTTCTTCTGTAATTTCAATCTTTAGCGGATTTTTAGTGGTAGCTACGGTATGTTTTACTGCATTTTCTAGTAATAATTGCAATGATAATGGAGGTAAATTTTTTCCTGCTGTTGAGGAAATTGAGATTTCGAATATCATCTTATCCTCAAATCGTATTTTCTGTAGTTCAAGGTAATTTTTAGCAAAACCTAATTCCTTTTCTAAGCTCACTAACTCCTCTTGCTGAACTTCCAATACATAGCGATAAATTTTAGACAAGCTTTGAATAAATTTATCTGACCTTTCAGCACTTTCATATACTAGGCTACTTAAGGTATTTAAAGAATTAAAAAGAAAATGAGGATTTAACTGATCTTTTAAGGACTGGTTTTGACCTGCCAGAACAGCTCTCTTTAATTGCTCTGCTTCTAGCACAGAATTACGCCATTCAAATAACCATGAACGGGTAGTAAAAATTGCATTCACTGTTACGGCAATAATCATTGGTGAAACAGCTTCGGATGCAAAATATGGCAAATTTAGTTCTTTAAAAGAAAGTTGTGGGTTTCTTACCCAAACATAAGCTGTAATGACAATAAAACTCGCAACGAATGAATATAGAGTATAAGTGGCTAAAGTTGCAAGTAGTCTGACAAGCGGCTTTTCCACCCAAGAAAATCTTTTATCAAATATTCTATCTACTAAAAAACCACCATAAGAAAGAGAGGAAGATAAAAGAAAAGAATTGATAAAACTTGGAAGTAAGTTTTTCATTTGATCCAACTTGAAAAAACATGTTGGACAAAAAATAAAAACAAGCACTACCGATATTCCTAAATTAAGCTTTATGAAATTGACCAAACTCCCGAAGGGGTATGTATAATGTTTGCTTGCCATGGTTATTCTTTAATCCAAATATACAGTATTGAAGGAAAGCATCTACTAGAAAAACTAATTTCTAGTAGATGCCATAAATTATTTACACGATTTCAGAACGGCTTGAGCTGATTCTTTACCCCATCTTGGAAGCAAAGGATTATCCGTTTCTTGCGCTTCTTCTTTTCCAAAATACTCCAAACTTTGTTTTGCAATTCCACAAGCTTTTTCCGGTCCTTCTCCAAAGAATTGTGACATCCCTAATTGCATTTGAGCCATTAATGACATTGCTCTAGGGTTCTCAGGCTCTAATTTTAAAGCTCTTCCAAAAGTTTGCATTACTAAACCTGAAAGTTGTTGTCCTCTAGTCTGTGGATCAACTGATAATTGGCCCATCATAGCGTATCCTTTTAAGGCTATTAATTCAGCATTTTCACCATTTCTATTGATACAATCTTGAATAGTTTTAACTGCAATATCAAAGTTTTTATCCTGCTCTTCAGGATATCCTCTAAGAATAAAACCCGCATTGGTATAGGCTAAAGCTGCATAATAGTCAGGTAACCACTCATCCTGATTCATTTGCGAAATTCGGCTGAAGCCATTTGCTACAGACTGAAATTCAGCTGCATTTTCAGCATTTCCCATTGCTTGCAATTGTTTTTGCATTGCATTTACATAGGCTGGGTCATTAGCCACTGTGATATTTGACAATAAAAATAAAAGTGCGATTAGTGTGAATTTAATTTTCATGATTTCTAATTTTTAAGATTGACGATTATAAATTATTTAATTGATTAGCATTTTTGTCTGTTGAAAGGGTTAAGAATACTCCTAAGAATAAAAACCTTGGTGCAGCTTGACCAACTGGAGATGAAGCAAAAATACCTTGTTCATTGGCTTGATTGGCATAATCAAATCCAAACTGATTTTCTCTTCCTAGTACATTATTGCAGGCAAAATGTATTATAAGATTTGGCTTAGGTAGATAACTCCATGATAAACTTAAGGACTGAAAACTTTTAGTTCTCTGATTTTGCTCGCCTTCAAAATTTGGATTTGTATAAGCAAAGCCATCATTTACAGAAAATGAGCCTCCAAATTGAGAGTTTAGAGAAGATACGAAATGCTTTACAACTAAAGAGGCATTATGCTTTGGAGCAAAGGATGGCTGTACTTCAGATTCATAATGAGCAAATTTCCTTTTTGAATCTACAAAACTGTAGGAAATCCAAAAGTCCGTATTTTTTATACTCTTTCTGTCTCTATAGAATACATCAAAGCCTGATGCTTTTCCAAAACCATTTAGGCTGATGTTTGATAGGTTCATGTCTGCTCCATCAAACGTCAAAAGATTATCATAATCCTTGTGGAAAGCCTCAGCTCTAAAAGTTCTGCTATTTTTATGGATAAAATAGTTTAATATATAATGAGTAGCCTCAGTATTTCCTATGCTATTATTTACAACTCTGTATTTAGATTCAGCTAACTGACTGAATTTCCCATAAGCCAATGATATTTGACCTTCATGTTGAAATTTATAACTCAATGAAGCTCTTGGATCTATCCATTGCTCATTTATGAGATTGCTGTAGCCTGCTCTTAAACCTCCTCTTAATATTAAATCATTACTGATATAATAATCAGATTCTACAAATGCATTTGCTTGCGGGTCTTCAAAACCTCTACTTTGATTCTCATCTAATAAGGCCTCATCATATTTATTCCAAAAAGTCTCAACACCTATTTTAGTTGAAAATGCATCAGAGAAATCACGAATAGCTACGCCTTTAGCATGAAATAATTGTGTTTTTTGTTCTACTTTCAATCCGCCTAAATCAAATTGATCAGTATTCAGTGTGTAGCTTAAGCCCCCTGTAAAACTCCACTCCTCATTCTTAATTTGCTTGAATGATAGCTGCCCTACATTATAGTTATTATTAATTTTTATTAAATCACCTCTACCAAGCTCACCTGGCTCAGCTTGCCAAATCTCCATCCCACTTGATTCTGTTTGAAAAAATGCTTTAAGCATTCCGCTATTCCCCCATTGTTGCCTCCCTAATATTGAAGCATCCCAACTATGAGGAGCTCTTTCCCAATCAAAGTTCTGATTGATAAGGTTCTGATATGGCCCTAAATCAAAAAAGTTTGCATTAGCACTAATACTGTTTCTTTTGCCTACCAATGTTTGGGAAAGACCACCGCCTAAAGACATCAGACTGATATCTGCCTGACTTCTCACTGGCATATCAATACTGTTTAAAACTAAAGCAGAGGATAACGCTTGCCCGTATTCAGCTGAATATCCTCCAGTTGAGAAGAATGAACCCTTAAACATATTAGGACTAAAGCGAGTCCGACTAGGTACATTGTTAGCAGTGGTACCAAAAGCATTATTTACTTTCAAGCCGTCTATAAAAATGGCGGTTTCAGACGCATCACCACCTCTAACAAACAACCTTCCATCATTACCCACATTGCTGGTTCCTGGTAAAGTTTGGAAAGCTCCTACGATATCGCCAATTGCTGATGGCGTAGTAACAATATCAATTGGTTTTAAAACGACTGCCTTTTTTACATCAGAAGCTTCCATTCCTCCTGCAGTAATGGTTACAGCTTTCATTTGGTCGATAGCTTCTTTTAATGATGTATTAATTACTATTTCATTTCCTTCAAGTGTGATAGTATGTAATTCTTTTTTAAAGCCTACTGACTGAAATGCTAATTGGTGGGAGCCGGTCAATTCGGTTTCAAATTGAAATTCTCCATTTTTAGAAGATGATGTTCCTTCATAAGTTCCCTCAATAAAAATATTAACCCCAGGTAGGGCTTCATTATTTTTATCGGTTACTTTTCCTTTTAAGATGGTTTGTCCTAACAGACAAAAAGGAAATAATATTATGATAGTTAGTGTGGTTAAAGTTTTCATACCGTTGATGTTTTATTCAAAATTGCGGTATGAAATGCGGTAATTAAATTAATAATTACCGAAGCTACAGATTATAAGGATGAACTGTAGAATCTTAGAACTGAATTTTTTATCAATCTAGGGAAATGGGAACCATACTGAAAGTATCCTCCTTATCAGATGGGTTTATTTTTAAAATATTAGACACAACAAGATTCACCAAAACCCTTGAAGCTTTATATCGATTGAGTTTAGAGATTTCCTGGAATTTAGAAACCGTGATAAAGTCATTCTGTCCTAAATACTCTAACAATAGCCTTTCTTTTTCTTGTATTTGGAGCACTCTTCCATTCTTTCTCTGAGAAAACTTGATGACATTTCTCACTTCCTTACTGGCTTGAATACTTTTATCAGCTAGCCTTACATAGGCCTTGCCCCAATCTGCCTTTTCATCCGGCAAAGCATAATGCGGCTTCTTTTTACTTTCTGGAACAGAATAATGCACTACTGACCTTTCCTCATTTTCATCTAATGGAATTATATAGTATTCATATTTCAAACGAGGTTTACACAATGTTGCCAATGCTTTATTGAGAACATAAATTTCTTCATCAGCATATTTTACACCCGGAATATTTCCATTATCATCTACACCGATTAATATATCACCACCATTAGTATTGGCAAAGGCCACAAACTCACGCACAATTTTCTCAGGATGCGAAGCTTTCCTTTTAAATTCAAGGGTATCCCCCTCTCCTTTTCTAACTAAACGGTATAAATCTTTGAGTTCCATGTTTAAAGTATGGTACCTGTAAACTGTAAAAGTAGACTTAAAAGAATGCTTGATTAATTAGGATGCAAATATGCTTTCATCCTTTTTGAAAGATTTAAACTCCAAGGCATTTCCACTTGGATCTAAAAAGAACATGGTCGCTTGTTCTCCTGCTTCGCCTTTAAATCTTATATAGGGTTTAATTATAAACTCGGTATTCTGAGCTTTCAATCTATCTGCTAGCTCGTGCCACTGCTCCCATTCCAAAATAACACCAAAATGTTTGATGGGTACTGACTTTCCATCAACTGGGTTTGCAGCTGGTTCTTGAATGGCTTCATCCGTAAGATGAGCGGTAATCTGGTGGCCATACAAATCAAAATCAATCCATCTTTCAGAAGTGCGACCAATTTTACAATTCAACTTTTCTTCAAAAAACTGGCGAGTGGCCTGTAAATCAGTTACAGGAAATGCAACATGGAAAGGTCTAATATTTTTCATTGGTCTAGAATATTAAGGAAGTGAATAATCAAAAATGGTAATTAAAAAAGCAGTCATAGATTAAATGATAATCAAATGACTGCTTAAATGTTATAAGAAATATCTTAAACGCCTTCTGCTTCTACTTCTTTCACATCATTTGGAAGCATTCTTTTCAATAGATTTTCTATCCCAGCTTTCAATGTAATAGTTGAAGATGGACATCCGCTACAAGATCCTTGCAATAAGACTTTCACCTTTTGATTATCCTTATCATAAGAATGGAAAGATATAGCACCACCATCTTGTTCTACTGCTGGCTTGATATATTCTTCAAGAATATTTTTGATTTGCTCTTCAAGCTCAGCATTTTCGCTATTATTAGGTTGCTCGAATAAGTCTTTAGGCTGTAATTCAATTACGCGCTTTCCCGATTCTAAGAATTCTTTGATTACCTCTTTTACCTCATTTTGAATTTCCACCCATTCGTATTCCGGTTTTTTTGTAACCGTTACGAAATTACTCATGTAAAAAACTCTGTCTACATACTCTTTCTCAAACAAAATCTTTGCTAAGGGAGCTTGAGCCGTATCTTCTATAGAAGGATAATCAAATGAATCACCTTCAGGAACTAACATTTGGTTGGTAGCAAATTTTAATGAATTAGGATTCGGATTTGCTTCCATATAAATGGTAACAGGTTGTTGTGTCTGCGTACTCATCTTATTTTTTTAAGTCTTTTTTAATTTATTTATTTGCTGGAACGTCTTTTGGCACTTTTAGTTCACCTTCAGACTTCGCAATTAATGTAGAAACAGTAGCATCGCCAGTAACGTTCACTACGGTTCTAAACATATCTAAAATTCTATCTACTGGGAAGATGATCGCTACCCATGCTGGATTCAATCCAACAGAGTTTAATACGATAATCATCATTACTAAACCAGCACTAGGAACAGCAGCTGAACCAATGGATGCTAAAGTTGCCGTTAACACAATGGTTAATTGCTGTCCTAACGTTAGATCAACCATATGCAGCTGAGCTAAGAATACAACTGCGATGGCTTGATACATACTAGTACCATCCATATTCACTGTAGCTCCTATAGGAAGCACAAAACTACTTATCTTCTTTGAGGCTCCCATATTCTCTTCTACACACTCCATAGTAACTGGCAGTGTTGCAGCACTACTGGAAGTAGAAAATGCCAAGAATTGAGCTGGACTTATTCTTTTTAAGAATTCTCTATAGCTAAGTTTTTTGATAAACGCATGTACAATCAATGGATACAGCACAAATATCATAAACAGTAAACCCACTAATAAGGTAATTGAATAACTTCCTAGGCCTTTAAAGATCTGTAAAACCTGAGCTGGTGTATCCGCCATTTTGGCGATCACTCCGGCTAACAAAGCGAATACGAAAAACGGAGCCGCTTTCATGATGATATCCACCATCTTAAGGATAACCTCATTCGCACCGTTTACAAAATCGATTACCCCACTTACTTTTCTATTAGGAAGCATTGCTAAGCATATTCCAAAAAATATTGCAAAGAAAATAACCTGCAACATGTTAGCATTACTGCTGAAAGCCCCAAATACATTTTCTGGAACCATATCCACAAAGAATTTCAATGGTCCTTGATTTTTAGTTTGATCTGCAGATTTAGAAAGCTGATTTACCCTTTCATTAGAACTTTCTGTATTTTTCAATGAATCTAAAGTCCCTTCTTTCATAGCAGAATTAACCAAATCTTGATATTGTTGCTCTTTTAAGAAAGATCTTCCGTCCTTTGGCTGTGGTACATCAGGATTTTCACTAACCCATAGTTCATATTTAATTCTGTTTTTAACCCTTTGTTCTTCATTTACAAATTTGCCGGGCTTCACTACATTCACAAGTGTTAATCCAATGCCAACAGCAATTACTGTTGACATTAAATAGAAAACGATTGTTTTCAGACCTAACTTTCCTAATCTATTAATATCAGTTAAGCTTGATACGCCACTTATAATAGAAAGCAATACCAATGGAACTGCAATTGCCTTTAATATTCTAATAAAAATTGTACCGAATGGATCTATCCAATCAATTGTAAATTGGTTCCATCCTAAATAACTAGAAATAAATGCCCAAATAATCCCTAAAATCAGACCAATTATGATTCTGATATGTAATGGTAATTTCTTCATTAAATTTTATTCGTTTTAGCCCTTAACATGAAATCAGCAATCGTTAAAGCAGCCATGGCTTCCACTATAGGCACTGCCCTGGGCACTACACATGGATCATGTCTTCCTTTTCCTTTTACTGTCACTTTGTTTCCATCTTTATCTATACTCTCCTGATCATTCATTATAGTAGCAATGGGTTTAAATGCTACATTAAAATAAATGTCCTGACCATTCGAAATTCCTCCTTGAATACCTCCGGAATGATTAGTTGAAGTGGTTACTTTCCCATCCTCAGATTGAAATGCATCATTATGTTGAGATCCATACATTTTCACTCCTTCAAAACCACTACCGTATTCAAATCCTTTTACAGCATTAATACTTAACATTGCCTGCCCTAGCACTGCATGTAGCTTATCGAAAACTGGTTCTCCTAATCCAATTGGCACTTCGTTTATCACACAACTCACAATCCCACCTATGGTATCACGATTTTTGCGTGTTTCATCAATATGCTGTATCATTTTTTCAGCCATCTCAGGATCAGGACAACGAACTATATTCTCTTCTGCTAGTTTTAAATCCATTTCTAAATAGTGCTTCTCAAGTTTTAAACTTCCTACCTGAGACACATAAGCTGAAATATCAATGCCATATTTCTTTAAATACATTTTTGCAATAGCTCCTGCTGCAACCCTAGCGGCTGTTTCTCTGGCAGAACTTCTTCCACCCCCTCTATAATCTCGAACACCATATTTTTCCTGGTAAGTAAAATCAGCATGAGATGGTCTGTAACTATCCTTTATATGAGAGTAATCCTTACTTTTTTGATTAGTATTTCTTATGCTCAGTGCAATAGGTGTACCTGTAGTCAGTCCTTCAAAAACACCTGACAAAATCTCAACTTCATCTTCCTCTTTCCTTTGTGTTGTGATTTTTGATTGGCCAGGTTTTCTTCTCTGCATTTCGGTTTTTAATAAATTCTCATCAATCTCAACTCCTGCTGGACAGCCGTCTATAATAACGCCTATTCCAACGCCATGAGACTCACCATAGGTAGTGATATTGAAGATTTTCCCGAAACTATTGCTCATTTATTTAAAAATTGAAGCGCAATTTAGGATTTTTTCAGCAAGAAGAACAATGAAACTGAAAAAGCGACTATAAGAAATATATTAAATACCCATTTCCACACATCAGTGGCTTTTAACGACTGTAAATCGTTTGAAACCTCACCTATCCTATCATAAAACAATCCATCAGATGAAGCTTGTTCTATATTTACATTGGCCATGCTTTCTCCTTTAATGTTCAAATTATATCTAGACTTTAAAGTATCATATTTATCTGTAGCCGTATTAAAGAATATAAATTGAAAATAATCAGACAGATCGTATTCACCTGGCTCTTTAGGAATGACATAATAGTTAAATGCTTTAGAACCTGTTACTGACACTCCTCCACGGGTTATATTTTCCGTTATATTAGGTGAATAAACTTCCAGCTCTTCTTCTTTACTAATTTGAGGCTCAGCAATACCTGAAATATTACCAATTCCTCTAACTCTAAATTCATATTGAAAGCTTTCTCCCGTATTTAATTCAGTAGAACTGATTTTTTCAGATAGTTTATAATTTCCAACCGAAACTTGATCCTTCAAAGGATGATCTGGAAGAGGCTTCACTTTTACTTTTTTAGGCTTAGAATAAAAGGTCTTGAAACTTTCTTTTCTATTTTGTCCAAAAAAACTTCTATTCTTAGCTACTTTATATTTTATCATTTCCAGTCCTACACTCGGAAATTCGATATCCTGTGCACCTAATGGAAAAAAGGTAGCTTGAAATATTTTATAGACACTATATCTTTTTCCTCCTATGTTTACAGGCTCAGCCGAGATATTCTCAATATTAAAATTCTCTTCCCACACATTATTAGGTCTGATTTTATTTAAAATATCTGTTAACTGATTGGTAAGATCATGAAATTGAAGAGGTGCTCTATTTTCAGTAGAGACATAAAATGCTAAAGTTGTATTTACTCCTTCCCCTACATAAACTTCATTTTTATCAGTAGTCAACGCAAAAAAAGCATCCTCTTTTAAATCCACGAATTCTTCAGGTTCATCCCTTCTCCCAAAAAAGTCTTCAAAGGGATCGCTTCCAAAGGGATCGTATCTACGATTTCTATTTTGTTGTTTTGCTGGCCCTACTTTCACACTTTTTCCTGGGGAGCTTATAAGCTTCCCATTCACATTAATATTAAATGGTCTGATATTGATGATTCCTTGTTTTTCAGGAATATAAGTTTGCGTAATACTTTGGCTTCTAGTAACCTGACCATTAAAAATATTGGTCGATGAACTGCTGGAGGTTCCTCTTTTCACCAACCCCTCTATATCGGGAAACTTATCATACGATTTCAAAGTCTCTCCCTCCACTTTAATAGTAATAGTAAAAGCCTCATTTAGCGCTATTTCATCAGGACCTAATTCAATAGAAATATCCTGAGATTGAGCTATTGCAGCTGATAAAAATGTGATAAAAAATAATAGTAAAATTTTAAATAACCTTGTCATCATCTTCCTCGTATTTCTTGTCAAATACTTTACACAATCGAACGTTAAAATTAGTGTTTAATTTTCGATTTTTATAAAATTTTAGTATTTTCAGATACTTTAAAAAAGTAAGTTCTTTTAATTAAGTTTTTCTACAACTCAAACCATAATAGCTATGTTAGATTACGTTAAATCAATTCTTTCAAAAGTAAGTTTCGATAGAAGATTATTTGAAAAAGAATTAACCAAAGCTATTGCTCTGTTAGTTGAACATGAGCTAAACATTTTAAAAGATTGGTGTTATCGTAATTTTAGTTCGATGTACCATGATATTTTAAACAAACATTTTCAAACTGCTTAATATATAGATGGCCTCCACTTAAGGAGGCTTTTTTATTTCCCTTCATAAAATTACTCAATCTATTCGCAATTGAGTTGCATTTAATTTAATTTTGCTTCAAATCATTCAAAGATGACAAACAGAACAAAAAACTCAATCTATTCACTGATACTAATTGCACTTGTTGCTGCTGTATGGTTTTTCAGAAATAATGACAAGGATGAGGAAAGCCAAGAGGCATATATTTTTATAGCAGGTGATGCTCAAGGAACTACCTATAACATCAACTATTTAGATCCTAAAAAAAGAAATTTAAAAAATGATATTGATTCAATTCTTCATCAGTTTGACTTGAGCTTATCCACTTATGTGAGCAATTCCGAAATTGCTGAATTCAATGAAAATGACAGCTTAACTTATAAAAGTGAATTCTTTTATCCCGTTTTAAAGAAATCTGAAGAAATATATAAAGCCTCAGAAGGTGCTTTCGATCCTACTGTATATCCCTTAATCGAAGCCTGGGGATTCGGACCTAAAACAGTTGATTTTCCAGATAGCAGTAAAATTGAAGATATAAAACAATATGTTGGCTTCGACCTTATTGAATTTGACGAAAAACAAGTGATTAAAACAAAGGATAAAGTTTCTCTTGATTTCAACGCTATTGCACAAGGCTACTCTATAGATGTTGTATATGATTATCTCAAATCAAAAGGTATTGAAAATATGATGATTGAGCTAGGAGGAGAATTAAGAGTTGCTGGAAAAAATGAAAAAGGAGATTTATGGGCAATTGGTATTGATGATCCAAAACAAGAGCAAAATCAAAGCTCAAAAAGAGTAGCGATTATTAAACTTGAAAATGAAGCCATATCTACTTCGGGAAATTACAGAAAGTTTTTTGTTCATGAAGGTAAAAAATATGGCCATAGCATTAATCCTAAAACAGGATACCCGATTCAAAGGGATATAATAAGTGCTACTGTAGTTGCGCCAAGCTGTATGGAAGCTGATGCTTGGTCAACCGCATTTATGGTTACCGGTTTAGAAAAGGCCAAAACAATTTTAAAAAAGCAAAAACACTTAAAAGCATTCTTTATCTATGAAGATGAAAATGGCGACTTAAAGCAATTCAGTACAGAAAATTTAAGCCAAAACCTGATCACTGAATAATGTTTCCCCAAAAAAAAGAGTGGTTTTACAATTGGTTCAATTCGCCATTTTACCATAAACTTTATGTGGAAAGAGATGAAAATGAGGCCAAGGAATTCGTTCAAAATCTCTTTTATCATTTAAATATAAAAGAAGGAAGTAAAATATTAGATGTTGCTTGTGGAAGGGGCAGACATGCTATTTTCATGAACAAGTTAGGGTGTGAAGTTGAGGGTATTGATTATTCTGATAACAATATAAATGAAGCAAAAAAGCTTGAAAATGATAAATTGCATTTCCATCTCCACGATATGAGAAAAGTCTTTAAAGAGGAATCTTTTGATTATGCCTTTAACTTTTTCACCAGCTTCGGATATTTTGAAAATGATTCAGAAAATCAGGATACCATTAATGCTATTACAAAAGCACTGAAACAAGAAGGTATTTTAGTGTTAGACTTTCTAAATCCATATAAAGTAATTAAAGAACTTGAATCTGAAGAGGTTAAAATAATTGATGGCACTGCATTCAAAATTCAAAAGCATTTAGAGGGTGAAAATTTAATTAAGAAAATCGAATTCGATTTTGAAGAAAAAAAATACTGTTTTGAAGAAAAGCTAACTTTTTTAAGAAGGATTAAATTTTTAGAATATTTCAGGAATGCGAATTTAATGCCCTTGGAAACTTTAGGTGATTATGCGCTATCACCATATGATCAAGATTCCTCAGACAGGATGATATTTATTTGTAAAAAACTATGATTGTAAATTCTATAATACTTTTTGTGCTCACTTTTGCAGCTGGCTACTTGGTGTTTTTTATACCTAAAATTAAAACTCAGTTTTTCAAACTATCCTTAGTTTTTGCAGGTGCATATTTATTCTCAGTAACTGTTATTCATATTTTACCTGAAATATTTACTGAAGGTAAAGACATTCCTTTTATTAGCTTATTTGTATTGGCTGGCTTTTTTATCCAAGTGATTTTAGAATATTTCTCTGAAGGAGTAGAGCATGGCCATTTACATAATATGGAAGAGCATCATAATCATGGTAGAAATAAATGGCTTGGCTTATTAATCGCACTTTTTATACATGCATTTCTGGAGGGAACTCTATTAGCTCATCCTGACACTATACACTCAAATGAAAGTTCGTATTCTATATTTTTAGGAATTTTAATGCATAAAATGCCAGCAGCTTTTGCCTTAATGTCAGTTCTTATATGCCATCTAAAAGTAAAATGGAAAACGGTTATTATTTTGATTATATTCAGTCTAGCTAGCCCTGCTGGATTAGGCTTAAGCCACCTACTTCACGATAGTCAGATTTTTTCTGATAAGGTGTTTATAATTTTATTCGCTTTAGTATCTGGTAATTTCCTACACATCTCAACTACTATCTTTTTTGAAAGCAGTCCAGACCATAGTTTTAACTTTAAAAAGCTATTTATTTCTCTTCTAGGGGCAATGGTTGCCGTATTAGCTGAGATTTCATTTTAGAAACAGAAACTTGCTTAACAGCCGTATAAAGAAGATAATAACAAGGTAAAAGCAAAATATGGCTGATTACATTCTGATCAATCCATTTATTGTAATTGATGCCAAAACTATGGATTAAGGCAGGGCCAGCAAATAGAATAATAGCAAGTGGTACATTTAAATACGCTCTATTCCTCTCTTGAAAATATTTATAAATATGGATGATTGAAACCACCCCTAATAACCCAATACTGGTATTCATTTTGACTACATCAAAATGTTGAATAAAAAATATTTGAGAAATGAATATTCCAAAAAAAGCAAAAATCACAGCTCTTAAGAAAATTTTAAACTTGGAGTCTGCTAGCAATTTAAGACTAGCTAATTCAAATAATAAAATGGAAACTCCTTGAACTGTCCATGCAATTAAGTGAGGAGTTTTCCCCAAATAAAGATCAAAAAGGTGAGAACTACCTCCTAAAAAGGAAGAACAAGCCAGAAATAGGAAAAAGAAAGAAGCAAGTTTAGCATACTTCGCTTTATGCTCATGAAAAAGTTTATGACCATAGAAAGCACAAAAGCTAGCCATCAAAATATCACTGACAAATGTTAAAGGATCTGCTAATTCTAATCCTAAAAACTCAATATAGGTGTGTTCAATCAATTTAAAGAGGTATTCGGTAATAATAAATCAATAATTAGCCAGCCAACGGACTGGCTAATTATTGCAGTTAAATTTAAACTGATGAACAATATATTAATTATTATTTTATACTCAAATGCAATTCCTTTAATTGTTCCGCTGATATAGTAGCAGGGGAATCAATCATAACATCTCTTCCCGCATTATTCTTAGGGAAAGCAATATAATCGCGAATTGAATCAGAACCACCAAACATAGCGCATAGTCTATCAAATCCGAATGCAATACCTCCATGTGGTGGAGCTCCATATTCAAATGCTTCCATCAAGAACCCAAATTGTTTTTGGGCTTCTTCTTCTGTAAAACCTAATGCTTTAAACATCTTCTGTTGAAGTGCTTTATCATGAATTCTAATACTGCCTCCACCAATTTCAACTCCATTGATGACCATATCATATGCATTCGCTCTTACCTTTCCTGGATCAGTCTCAATCAATTCCATATCTTCTGGTTTTGGACTGGTAAATGGATGGTGCATAGCATGGAACCTCTCTGTTTCTTCATCCCATTCCAAAAGCGGAAAATCAAGAACCCAAAGTGGCTTAAATACATTTTTATCTCTTAAGCCTAGATCGCTTCCCATTTTCAGTCTAAGCTCATTCATAGCTTTTCTTGTATGGGCAGTTTCTCCACTTAATACTAAAAGTAAATCACCTGCTTTGGCATTTGCTGCCTCAGCCCATTCTTTAAGGTCTTCCTGGCTGTAAAACTTATCAACTGAAGATTTAAAAGATCCATCTTCATTACATTTAACATATACTAAGCCTTTCGCTCCAATTTGAGGACGCTTCACATAGTCTGTTAAAGCATCTAGTTGTTTACGTGTATAATCTGCTGCACCTTCAACATTAATCGTAACTACTAATTCTGCTTGATCAAAAACATTAAAGCCTTTTCCTTGAGCGAATTCATTTAATTCTACAAATGGCATCCCAAAACGAATATCAGGCTTATCAGAACCATAAAGTTTCATTGCCTTTGCGTAGTCCATTCTTTCAAAGTCTCCTATTTCAACACCTTTCACTTCTTTGAATAGATATTTTACCATCTCTTCAAAAGTGTTTAAGATATCTTCTTGCTCCACGAAAGACATTTCACAGTCTATTTGGGTAAACTCAGGTTGACGATCAGCTCTTAAATCTTCATCACGGAAACATTTCACGATCTGGAAATATTTATCAAAACCAGAAACCATTAACAACTGCTTAAAAGTTTGAGGTGATTGTGGCAATGCGTAAAACTCTCCTTCATGCACTCTAGAAGGCACTACAAAATCTCTTGCGCCTTCTGGAGTTGATTTGATTAATACAGGTGTTTCTACTTCCAAGAAGCCAGCACCATCCATAAATCTTCTGGTGGCCTGCATTAACTGGTGTCGCAACTTCAGTTTTTCTCTGACAGTTGGTCTTCTTAAATCTAAATAACGATACTGCATTCTTAATTCCTCACCACCGTCAGTATCATCTTCAATGGTGAATGGAGGTGTTTTTGCAGCATTTAAAATCTTTAATTCCTCTACAAAAATTTCAATATCACCAGTTGGCATTTTATCATTTTTGGAGAATCTTTCTAGTACTTTTCCCTTTGCTTGTAAAACGAATTCACGTCCTACTTTACGAGCTACTTTAAGGATTTCCTCATCCGTTTTCCCTTCCTCACAAAGAAGTTGAGTAATTCCATAACGGTCACGTAAGTCAATCCATAATAATCCACCTTTATTTCTGACACGTTGAACCCAACCGCTTAATACAACTTGTTGATCTTTATTTTCAATTCTTAACTCTCCGCAATGATGTGTTCTATGCATGATAAAATGTCTGCTTAATTAAAATTCAGGGCAAAGGTAAGCAATTAGGCTAATTGTTGAAGAGGATTTTAGAAGTGAATTTACATTTAGTTTCTCCTAAAAATAAAAAAGCGGTTATTATTAATGCATAAAACCGCTTCTGTAAAATTCATATTCCATTAATAGTTATGAAGTATGCTCTTCTTTTTTCAGAATTTCTTCAATTACATTTTTCAATTCATTCTCAGGTCTAAATCCTCTGGCAATTAAATACGCTTGATTTTCTACCATTAAAACTACTGAAGGAAAACCATTAATCCCTGATTGCTGCCCTAATTGGAATTCTTGATATGTCTTTTCTTTATAAGTGGAATCTTCAAGTTTCGCTTTAAAGACTTCCCATGGTAAATCAAACTTTTCAGCCATAGATTGGTAATTTTCTACTTCATTTAAGCTGATACCCTTATCATATAAAGTAGATTGTAAAGTTGAAGCAAACTGGATATTTGACTTATTGGTCATGGATTTAAAAACTGTCATCGCAATACATGGCAATTCTGAATCAAGTATTAAACTTCCTTCTTCTAAAACCTTCAAATACGGCTCCCCAAATTTCACACCAGTCATTTCTTCTAGTCGTGGCATAGCTTCTTTAAGATAATCTTTCATTTCACTTAAAGGCTTAACTCTATCACCTAATACCATTCCACCACTAATTGCTTCAAACTGTATTGTTTCCTTGTATTCTTCCTCCAAGTTCTTAATTACTGGACTAAAGCCATAGCACCATCCGCAGAGAGGATCATAAAAATATAATAATTTCGCTTTTTTCATGTAGCTACATACGCTTTAGAAACAGAAGAGTTTTTAAAGCTTCAGAATTGTTTATCGAAATTCACCTGAAATCTGATAACCAAAAGAAGATGATGCATCATCAGGCTTAAGAGCCAATAGATACATTTTTGTTTTAGCGGGTACAGTGAATTTATATGGTAGGTCTTTAGTACTTATTAGATTATTCAAGTTTATTTTGAGCACCCCACTCATTTCATTATTCATTCCGTTATCTACATAAACCAAATAGAATTCACCATACTCTTCAGATGTAAATTCTATTTTATTCCGAAGCTGAGACATCTCCATTTTTGTCTCAAATTCTTTTTCATTAAAACTTTCTTCATCCTCTACCTCAAATTTACCTTTTGAAGGATGAAATGCGTAATAACTTTTTGATTCTCTTGGAATAAATAACTCCTGTTTATAATTCAGAAACTTTATGGGTAATGTAATGCTTTGAAAGTTCTTATTATGTGTCACCATAAAATGTAAATGGGGGCCAGAGCTCCAGCCCGTATTTCCACTAATTCCAATCAGTTGACCTTCTTCGATTCTATCTCCTTTTTTAACAAGGCTTCCATTTTTTACTAAATGTACATAGTCACCCAAAGTTCCATCCTCATGATACACCTTTATAAAATTACCAAAAGGCTCAAATTGAGGACCATTACCGCCTTTATTTGAATCTTCTTTAACATCGACCACTATTCCACTTCTTGCAGCATAAATTGAATCTCCGATTTCAAGATTGAAATCAATAGCATTGATTCCCTTATGTGTTCCAGAGCCATTATTTCCTTGCCCTACCCTAACTTTCTTACCATGCTTATAAGGTAATAAATAAGGAAAATCCTTATCCACTTTCAATGAAGGATCACCAATGGTGTAGAGGTAGCTAAAGTCAAATGAAGTACCTTGATTCTCTGTAACCTTCATTAATTCTAGTATTTTAATTTCATTTGAATTGGGAGGCACAGTAAATTGTAATTCTTTGTTGGCGTTATCTAATTTTAAGTTATCAAGCTTTTGGAAATTGATTTTAACACTATAAGGTACCTGCTCATGGTTAGTAGCATAAAATTCAAAACCATCAGTTGATTTATCATAACTTATGCTTATCGGTTTTTCCTGCCCAGAAGCTGATTGAAAAACCATTAAAGTAATAATGACAAAACTTAGCGTAGATAATAAAGTCCTCATAAATTAAACTTTATTAAATATACTTTTAAAATAGAATATAGTTGTGATTTAGCTTTTCCTATTACTTAGAAATTGGAAACAATAAGCTAATTTGAGCTGAAGGAACCTGATTAGTTGAAATATTCGGGTTTTCTTTTGTGAAATGGTTTACTGGTAAGATGTTGGCAAATCCTGACTTAAAGCTACCATCTAATTGCAGTATAAATATAGAAAAGTCATAAGAGACACCAAGACCTGCTGCTATGCCAAAATCCCCTCTATTATCATCCTCTAAACTGTAATCAATCTGATTTTGGATTAGGTCAATATCATTGGCTATAGTTTGATTTGCACTTAATGCCCAACCTACATAAACCCCTGCATTAACAAATACTTTGAAATTTTTAGAGCCAATAAATTGCCAATGCAAATAAATAGGTAGCTCTAAATACTGAATTCTAGTTATAAAAGTGTTTGTAAAATCTAATGTATTTTGACCCCAGCCTTTAGTAGTGTAATTAAGATCCGCTTGGACACCAATCTTATCAGATTGCATGTGGCGATAAGTTACACCATAGGTTGGAGCAAGAAAATAAGCTGCCCGGAAGTTGGTGATGACTGGACCTCTGGATCCCGTAAAAGAGCTGAAGTTCACATCAGGTATATTAACGCCACCCCTTATCCCAATGAAAGACTGACTCTGAAGGTTAAAATTCAGACATAAAAAAAGTATGAAAAATGAGAGTGCTATTTTCATACTACTTAAACTTTTCAAATTCAGAAATATTATGATTCTGAATTTTCTTTGTCTGTATTTCTTTTGTCAATGAAAGCTACAGCATTAACTAAACCTACTAAGGTCACTAAAATCCAAAAAAAAGTATTGGCTCCTTCTGTTACTGGTATATCGTAAAACATTTCTTTTTCTTTTTAATTATTGGCAAAAATATATGATAAGGATTTATCCTACAAGCAATATTGAATTACTTTTTGGCAGTATCTTTTTCAAGATTAAATAAATCATTCAATACTCCGATCAAAGTCTCTTCCTCTCCTCTTTTGCATGCAGCTTTTAATTGAAGTACAGGTAATTTTAAGATTTTCTGCATCATGCTTTTGGTTACCTTATCCACTATTTTGCAGTCTTCTTTTTCTATATCCTTAAGATAACGAGCCATCTCCTCCTGTCTGATCTGCTCTAATGCATTCTTAAGATTATTGATAGTAGGAGAAACGGCCATTTCTTTTGACCAATCATTGAATTCCTCCATTGACTCTTCAATGATTTCTTCTACCTGAGAAATAGCATTAATTCTTTTTTCTAGAGCCTCGTCCGCTTTACTTCTAACACTATCGACATTGTAAACTAATGCAGCAGGATTTTCCTCTACTTCATTGCTAACAGAACGAGGGACAGATAAATCGATAAAATATTTAAAACTTAAGATGTCTAATGCATCTACTTTTTCCTTTGTAAATATTGGTTCAGGTGCACCAACAGATGAAATGATTACATCTGCTTCATCAACACCATCCCACAATTCAGTAAATGGATGAACATCAAAATTACACTCAGCAGCAAGTTGCTGTGCTTTTTCTTCTGTTCTATTGGTTATTTTAACTGAAAATCTATTCTCACCTACTAAATTTCTACAAACATCTTCACCTATCTCCCCAACACCAACTACTAAAACTCTTGGGTTTTTAATGTCTAAAGTAAGCGTTTTAACTAATTCAGTGGCTGCATAAGATACTGATGCGGCTCCATCTCTAAAAGGTGTTTCTTGTACTACTCTCTTATTCGTGAAGAAGATAGTATGCATTAATCGATGCAGGAATGGACCGGCCAATTGTAAATCAGCAGATTGCTGGTATGCTCTTTTAACCTGATTTGAAATTTGAATATCCCCAACAACCTGAGCTTCTAAGCCCATGGAAACCCTGAAAATTCTTTGAACAGCTTTAATATGATCATTAATGATTTCGAAATAAGGTTTGAATGATTCGAAATCACTAATACCTTTTTCAATACCAATCAGTTTAATGATATCCTCTGACAATTCTTCTTCACTAAAATAATACACCTCTGTTCTGTTGCAGGTAGATAATACCATTACATCAGAAACTGCTGTATATTCCTTAAAATAATTCAATAATCTACCTATAGCTTCATCGCTTAATGAAACCTGCTCTCTTATTTCAATAGGAGCATTTTTGAAAGATAGACTTATTGCTTTAAAATTTTCTTTCATAGTGTTGAATGAATACGCAAAAATAGCCTTTAAGTAACAGTAATTAAAATAGATGTAAGTTGTTCTGCTTATTTATTTTTTTTCTAAATAAGACAAGCTAATTTTTACGACCATTTAACACAAAATTTCGCCAATTGATTCCAATTATTTTTTTAGCAAAATAAAATAACGAAATTCGTGCAAAATTTTACAAATGGAAACGAATACGATATTAGTAATAGGAGCAAACGGACAGTTAGGAACTGAGCTAACTTCAGAATTAAGAGCTATTTATGGGAGTACAAATGTTATTGCATCAGACATAAGAGCACCTAAAAAAGCTCCCCTTCCTAATGAACCATTTGAGCAGCTTGATGTAATGGATGCTGATAGCTTAGCTAAAATTGTCGATCAATATCATGTAACTGAAATTTATATGCTTGCAGCTATCCTATCGGCTAAAGGTGAGCAAAACCCAATCTTTGCCTGGGACCTAAATATGCAAAGTTTGCTTAATGTATTGGAGGTTGCCAGAGAAAAGAAATTATCTAAAATTTATTGGCCAAGTTCCATAGCTGTTTTTGGACCTAATTCTCCTGTAGATAATACACCTCAAGATTGTGTAATGGATCCTAATACGGTATATGGAATTAGCAAATTAGCCGGAGAAAGATGGTGCGCGTATTATCATGAAAAATACGGACTTGATGTAAGAAGCTTAAGATACCCTGGATTAATTGGATATAAATCTTTACCAGGTGGTGGCACTACCGATTATGCTGTTGACATCTTCCATAAAGCGTTAAATGGCGAGGATTTTGAATGTTATTTAAGAGAAGATTCTTATCTACCTATGATGTACATGCCAGATGCCATTAAAGCTACCATTGATTTAATGCAAGCACCTGCTGATAGCATCACTGTAAGATCAAGCTACAACTTAGGAGCTTTAAGTTTTACCCCAAAAGATATTTATGAAGTGATAAAAAAACATCATCCTGATTTTAAAATATCTTATAAAGTAGATTACAGACAAAAAATTGCGGATACCTGGCCTAATAGTATTGATGATTCTCAGGCTCAAAAAGATTGGAATTGGAAACCAAAATTCACTTTGGAAGATATGGTTGAAGATATTTTGAAAAAACTTCCAGCATATGAATTTTAATTCTATTTCAAGACTAGACACATATTAGAAGTTAAAAGCCCCGCGAACTTTAGATTAGCGGGGCTTTTTATTTAGTCATTCCCTACCATAAAAAGGGCGTTCGACATTAACATCTTGCCTTTATACCAGAAAGCTCTGAAAAGAGGATCATCCATCATATAAACAATTTCGCCTCTTCCAGTTGACTCAACTCCAAATACCATACTTTCTGATTGTAATTCATTCGCCTTGAAACCAGCAAATCCTGCAATATGGCTGTTACTATTTTTAATCACGCCAACATTCCAGCCATTCTTTAAATATTCGTATGCACTTCCTGAAGTTTTTAAACTGAAATATTGAGAATCTAAGCCGAAAGCTAATGGATGAGAAACATCCAGCGTCACATCATAAATTGCTCCGAAGATACTACTTGACAATTGTTCTCTTTCTGCATTTTCGTAAACAGCCAAGATCTCTTCTTTTTCCTCCTCTTCCTTAGACTGTAAATCTCCTTTTTCTTCATCGGCAAATAAAGAAACTGCGGAACCCATTACAATTAATTTCCCTCCAGCTTTTGCAAAATCCTTCAATCTATTCACATCATCTTCAGAAAAATCTCTGTATCTGCCAGAAGGCAAAATAATTTGATCATAATCAGAAAGGTTTACTCTATTAAAACTGCCAGTTCTTATGCTATTGATTGGATAATCTAATGACTGCTCGAAAAAATGCCAAATTTCACCATAAGCTAATGAGGAAACACCCTCATCCATTAAAACTGCAATTTTTGGTGCTTTTACAAATTGAATTTCAGTGGATCCTATATCGTAAATCTTATCAGCAAAACCAGTTGAAATAGGATATACTTCTACATCAAACTCCTCAGACATTTCACTTAGGTGTTCGCTCAAGTCATAAATGGTTTCATTATTAGTTCTCGTAATAATCAAACTCCCCTTATTAAATTCAACCTGATCAAACTTCAAGTTTTTATAAGCTACTCTTACTTTTATATTTCTTTTCATTGCCTCAGCTAAAAACTGAGCTGAATTGAAAGAATTCCACTTTACTCCGTAAGCATAAGCATTAAGCAATTGTTTTGAATCAAACTCTTCTACCTCAAGTGATTTTGGTATCAGCTTAGTTTTCACACCTATAGTCTCAAGTCCATACGCATAAGGAATTGACCATGCAGTAATATCATAGGTTAAGGAATCACTGTAATCCGGTTTTGGGTCAAAAAGTGCTTGAATCAAAGTAGATTTAGGCTGATATGAACTAATCAATAAATCCATTTCATTGCTTTCATAACTCACATTCGATCTATTGAAATAGCTATACCCACTGATTCTTTGATTTTTACCTAATTGTCCAACTTCAATTTTTTGACTTTCTAAGAAGGAAAGTAATGCTTTCAAATCATCCTTTTTTCGATCGTCCCATTTAATCACATAGGATTTAAACTCATCCTGAGGATTATTTATATTACGGTTAAAATATTTTCTAAATTCATTATTCAGCTTTGAGGCATTTTTAGATGCAATTTCTATGGTACTCATCCCCGTGGTATAATGGTGCTCAAGTCTATCTTTTAAGGTTAGAGTATCTCCTAAATTAGTTAAGGCTCCCAATCCAGCTCTCCCATTACCTGCTTGCTCATAGGTCATTCCTATTGCACCATTAAAGGTTGGGTAAGTATCACCATAGCTAGGGTAGAAGAGATCAAAACGTTCTCTTGTGAAATACAACCAATTGTTCTGATCAAAATACTTTGCATGGTTTTGACCAATTTGAGTCTGAAAATCCTTTTGCCAATCGGTAATTACTTCATGCAATGGTTCTGCTGCTGGTGCAAAATAATATGGGCTGTTGATAGATTGCTCGTGAAAATCAACATGAATATGCGGCATCCATTCATGATAAGCCTTCATTCTAGCTTTTGATTCGGCTTGTGTTTGCCAAGCCCAATCCCTATTTAAATCAAACAAATAATGGTTTGGTCTCCCACCTGGCCATGGCTCATCATGTTCTACAGCATCTAAATTCGGATTAAAATCCTTTGCTCCATATCTTCTGTAGAAATTCGCATATCGATCTCTACCATCGGGATTTACGCAAGGATCCATAATAACAACCGTGTTTTCTAGCCAACTCTCACTGTCCATCCCTCCTGTAAGTAATTCATAAGCAGTCTTCATTGAAGCCTCAGTTGAAGAAGCCTCATTTCCATGAATATTATAGCTTAACCAAACCATAGCGGTATTGGCAGCGCTTGATTGAGAACCAGTCAATCCTGTTTGAGCTACATTTGCTTCTCTTATTTCATCCAACTTTTGCAAGTTTTCAACCGATGAAATAACGGCATAGTATAAAGGCCTGCCTTCATAGGTTTCTCCATATTGAACTAATTTCATCTGATCTGAAGACTCAGATAAATACTTGAAGTAATCCACCACTTGGTGGTGAAAAGTAAACTTATCACCTAATTTGTAGCCTAACATCTCAGCTGGACTTTTAATATCCTGGCCAATCAGTATTTGTGAAGAAATAAAAAGTAGAAGAATAAAAATCTTTCTCATATTTAGAAAAGTTAGTTACAGATTAATTTTCAATCCAATTTACATTGATTTTTACTAAATCAATTAACAAATGATTCAGAAATCACATTTGTTTAGTTTAAGTGGTAGATATTCCCACTCATTGGAAAACTCATCTAATAAATTTAAACACAAGCACACTCTGTTTCATTGATTTCCATTATTTTAGCCAAAATTTGAAAATTGATTAATCATGAGTAGTAAAATAATAAGTGGGATTCAACAAATCGGTATAGGTGTATCTGATGTACATGCTGCTTTTAAATGGTATAGACAAAATTTTGGAATGAGTGTTCCAGTATTTGAAGAGGCCGCTGAAGCAGCATTAATGCTTCCCTATACTGGTGGTGAACCAAGAAGCAGACATGCTATTTTAGCTATCAATATGCAAGGTGGGGGCGGTTTTGAAATATGGCAATATACCTCCCGAACTCCTGAAGCGCCACAGTTCGAACCTCAATTAGGTGACCTAGGAATCAATATTGCTAAAATGAAAAGTAAAAATGTTGAGGCTACTTATGAACTATTTAATAAAAGAGGATTAAATGTTTTAGGTGATTTACAAAATGACCCTTACGGCAAACCTACATTTTTCGTAAAAGACCCATGGGATAACATTTTCCAAATTGTAACCTCTGACTCATGGTTTCAAAAAAGAAAAACTGATTTACCTGGAGGACCAAATGGTGCCATAATAGGAGTAACAGATATAGACAAGGCTAAAAAGCTTTATTCTGATATATTAGGTTACGATACAGTATTTTATGATGAAGAAGGAGTTTTTGAGGATTTAAAAGGTGTTCCAGGTGGTGATAAAAAAGTTAGAAGAGTTCTTCTTCGCCACAGCAAACCAAGAGAAGGAGCATTCAGTCCATTATTAGGTGCTTCGGAAATTGAATTGGTTGTTGCATTAAATAGAAAACCAAAGAAAATATTTGAAGATAGATTTTGGGGTGACTTAGGATATATTCATTTATGCTATGATGTAAATGGTATGCAGGCACTAAAAGAAGAATGTGAGTCTAATGGATTCCCTTTCACTGTAGATTCAGCAAATAGTTTTGACATGGGTGAGGCAGCTGGTCATTTTACTTATATTGAAGATCCTGATGGTGCCTTAATAGAGTTTGTTGAAACGCACAAAGTTCCAATTATGAAAAAAATTGGTTGGTATTTGAATCTTCAAAAAAGAGATCCGAAAAAACCATTACCAAAGTTCATGCTGAAAGCAATGGGCCTTAGTGAAGTTAAAGATTAAGTAAAAGCTCCTTTTGGGAGCTTTTTTTATGCTCTTAAAACTGACTTTATAGAACCAACTATTTCATCCGCTGGCCTAAACAAAATACTTTCATTAAATGAAAGTCTGATCTGACCGTCTTCATTCGGTGGACGTAACCATATATTATGTTTATTATCTAATTCATTAACAAAATGACCGATATCTATATTAGAATTAAAAGCTAATTCATAAATATTAGTCCCATTATCAATAGAAGAAATATTAATTTCATCTAGCTGATTTAGTGCTTTCACTATTTCTTTTGATGTGTCAGCCAACTTCTTAAATCTATCAGTAATTCCATCTAAATAATGAAGAGCCATCGCTGTATTAGTCCAGCTCTGATACATAGTGCCACCTAATATCTTAATTTGATGATGCATTCTGTCAATCAATTCAGCATCACCACATAAAATAGCTCCTCCATTCGCATTCAAGTATTTATACAATGAAATATATACAGTATCGAAAGGAGCAGCATATTCTTTCAAGCTTACACCCTGATAAGCCTCAGCATAATGAATTCTAGCTGCATCTAAATGCATTTTGTAAGCATTGCTTTTACAATAAGCGGCAATTTCCTGAATGGTGGCCAAAGGAACTGCTGTACCGTTTGCTCTCCTCACTGGGTTTTCAATCACTACTGTACCTATCCCACTTTTAAAAACCTCATTTTGATGAATATTTTGAATGGTTTCATCTAATTCCTCAGCAGTATAATAGGCTTTATTATTTTGAACTGGCACTAATCTTTTTCCATGGACACTTTGCGCAGAATCAGTTTCATCCCTGTATATATGAGAATTTTCAGGAACAATTACTTTAGTATTTTCAGCATTCAACATCTTAATGGCTAGCTGATTCGCCATAGTTCCAGTAGGTAAATAAATTGCTTTTTCTTTACCCGTTAATTCAGCAAGCTTTTCCTCCAACTTTTGAGTTGCTCCGCCAGTACCATAAACATCTGCAGAAATACTACTGGATTTGTTTATTTCTTGAAGTTTTTGAATGTAGTCATTAGGCTCATATGCCAAGCCATCATACACTAAATTTATTAACTTATTATTATCCCTTTTAAATAGATTATCTGAATAATCTTCCGCACTACCAATTCCTGGAAGTAAGATTGGTAAACTTGATAAGCCTAACTTTTTCAAAAAGTCTCTGCGGCTATTAAATGATGGTTTAGCTTTCATATTATCCATTTCTAATTTTCAATTAATTTAGTGACTGAATAATACAAAGCTTAATGAATCATTATAAAAATGATAATAAATTTCTACTATTTCCTAAAAATGACTTCATAAATAAAATAAGGGCCCTCTAGTGTTGAGAGCCCCTATTTTCTATATTGCTACTTTTACGATAGACTTAATCGGTATATGGTAGTTTTTCTTGAGCAATACATTTTTTTCTGTTACAGCCCAAACAGTTCCCACAGTATTTAGAAGTTCTCCTTCAGCGTTCATAAATTCAATTTTTACTGAAGTTTTATGCAAATTACCGAGAATTAAAGCTTTATTAAGTTTCTGTAATCTGATAAGGGCATCATTATCATCCAGTAATACATCGTTTTTAATAAATGAGATTTTTGAAAGGTCGTTTTTATCTATTGTTCTACTAACTAAAGTTTCCATAATTAAAAATTTAAAGTTCACGATATGTTTTCATCTAAAAACCTCAAAAAATCAATTATAGAAAATTAGCTGTTTATAGAGTATAATAAGATTTTCAGAAGAATGAATTCTTAAGTACTCATAGTTTTGGATAGAAATATCAACTGCCCATAATACTCTATGGATAGTATTTTTAATAGTTTTGGAATAAGCTTGTTGCTTCGATTGATATTCTAGAACAACATGAATAGTTTCAACTTCTTCGTTAATGTTACTACTTGCCGACAAGGGTAGGCTCAACATAAATGAAAAAGCTAATAGGAAAAATATGTTTCTTTTTATTTTATTCATATTAAATATCACAATGGATTATACATAATAATCATCCTTTTAGTTTCATTTTGTACTGAATAATTAAACTAACGCAAAATAAAAGCCCAACTTAGTTTAAGTTGGGCTTTTGACAAAGACTGTAGTTTACATAAATACGATACAATCAGCGTTTTATGCTTGGCTCTATCTAGTAAGCTTTTTATATTTTATTCTTTTAGGAATTGCATCATCGCCAAGCCTTTTCTTTCTATTCTCTTCATAATCAGAAAAGTTTCCTTCAAACCAATATACTTGAGAATCCCCTTCAAAGGCTAAAATATGGGTACAAATTCTATCTAAGAACCATCTATCGTGACTTATTATTACTGCACAACCTGCGAAGTTTTCTAAACCCTCCTCTAATGCACGTAGTGTATTTACATCCAAATCGTTAGTAGGCTCATCAAGCAATAATAAATTCGCTTCTTGCTTAATTGACATGGCAAGGTGAACTCTATTTCGCTCTCCACCTGACAATACTCCTACTTTCTTTTCTTGATCAGCACCTGCAAAATTAAACTTACTTACGTATGCTCTTGAGTTGATCTTATTATTCCCTAACTGAATCCATTCATTCCCTTCAGATATATTTTCCCAAACAGATTTATTAGGATCAAGATTATCATGTTCCTGATCTACATAAGAGATTTTCACAGTTTCTCCTACCTCAAAAGTACCAGCATCTGGCTCTTCTTTGCCCGTAATTAATTTAAATAATGTGGTTTTACCTGCACCATTAGGACCGATAATTCCAACAATACCCCCTTGTGGTAGAGAGAAATTTAAATCTTCATATAATAACTTATCACCATAAGCCTTGGCAACGCCTTTAGCCTCAATCACCTTGCTACCTAATCTAGGGCCTGGCGGTATAAAAAGCTCTAGTTTTTGTTCTTTTTCCTTACCCTCTTCATCGAGCATCTTCTCATAAGAACTTAAACGCGCTTTTGATTTAGCTTGACGTGCTTTTGGAGCCATTCTTACCCACTCTAACTCACGCTGCAAAGTTTTTTGCCTTTTTGATTCAGTCTTTTCTTCCTGAGCCAATCTTTTTTGCTTCTGGTCTAACCAGCTTGAGTAATTTCCTTTCCATGGAATGCCTTCACCTCTATCTAATTCTAAAATCCAGCCAGCAACATTATCTAGGAAATAACGATCGTGAGTAACGGCAATTACCGTTCCTTTATATTGTTGCAAATGATGTTCTAACCAATGCACAGACTCAGCATCTAAATGGTTAGTGGGCTCATCTAATAATAAAACGTCTGGTTCTTGAAGTAAAAGTCTACAAAGCGCTACTCTACGTTTTTCACCCCCTGATAAATTTTTAACTGGTGAGTCAGCTGGTGGAGTTCTCAATGCATCCATAGCCTGTTCTAATTTACTATCAAGCTCCCAAGCATTAACATGATCTAATTTCTCTTGAACTTTTGCTTGTTGTTCAATTAAATCATTCATTTTATCAGGATTATCCAGCACTTCCGGATCAGCGAATTTCTCATTTATCTCTTCGAATTCTTTTAAAAGATTAACCGTTTCCGCTACACCTTCTTCCACTACTTCTTTTACCGTTTTATTAGGATCGAGCTCTGGCTCCTGCTCTAACAAACCAACTGAATATTCTTTTGAAGCTACCACTTCGCCTTGGTAATCTTTATCAATACCAGCAATAATTTTCAGCAATGAAGATTTACCTGAACCATTAAGCCCTAAAACACCGATTTTAGCGCCATAATAAAATGATAAGTATATATCCTTTAAAACTGTTTTTTTGGGAGGGTAGATTTTGGAAACCCCCGCCATAGAAAAGATTATTTTTTCGTCACTCATATCGCTTTTTTGCTTTATTTTTCTTTTTATTCGAAATACTACATCAAATTACGTGATTACATAATTAATTACACAACTGCCGTTGGGCTATATTGCAAATTAAATTTATTTTTGCAGCAAATTATACAAAAACCAAATTATAATATTTTGACTGAATTACAGCAAGAATTGGCTTTCGTTGAAAACGGAAAGGTAATCTTAAAAGAACAAGAAGGTTTTCCTCAAAGAGAAATCGGTGAAGTAAAAGATGATGAAGCATCTGCTTTTCAGTTTTTTCAAGATCGATATGAAACCTTAAAAGAAAAGGTTGATAAAGTTCAGCACCAAATAGAGACTGAAGACAACAAAGGTTCTTTTTTGATGAAAGTACTTAATTTAAGAGAGTCTCTTTCTTCTTATGATGGTATTGGAGATTTTGTAGCCTTAAAAGAGCGTCTAGATATGTTGGAGAAAATGCTTGAGGATTACATAAGCCAAAACAGAAAACGTAATCTTGATGTCAAAACTACTTTGGTTGAAGAAGCGAAAAGCTATGCTGCGAATCCTGATTGGAAAGAAGCTACTGAAAAATTAAAAGAGCTTCGACAGCGCTGGATTAGAGTTGGTGCCGTAGATGAAGATAAGAAAGAAGAGATTGAAAATGCTTTCCAGGCTATTTATGATGAGTTTTATGAAAAGAAAAAATCATTTTATGAAGCTAAGAAAGAAATGATGGTTACAAGAGAAAAGCAATATGAAGCTTTAATTGAAAAAGCTAAAAAATTGCAATCTCAAGAAAAAGATAGTGATCAGTTAGCTAAAAAAGTTGAATCTTTAGTACAGGAATGGAAAGAATTAGAAAATATCCCTAAGGATAAATATGCTAACTTATTAAAAGAGTTTAAAAAGTATACCCATAGAAAATCATCTGGCAAAGCTTCTAAAGCCACTAAGAAAGAGAATAACGATAAGGAAAAGACTAGTTTATTAAATGAATTAAAAGAAGCCAAAACTCTTGATTCTGATAAAGCTGTTGAAATAGCAAAATCAATCCAACAGAAATGGAAAAACCTTGGTAAAACTTTTGATCATTCATTAAATGATGAATACTTTACCTTAAATGACTATATTTTTGAAAAGCACTTTTTGGAGTCCTTATTTAAAAAGAAGGCTAAAAAAGATTTAGGTGAAAAAGATGCTGTTAAATTTAAAATGAATATTTTAAGAGATTTAATAGCTAGAGACCAAAAAGAATTAAATGTATTTGAAGAAAACCTAGAAAAATTTAATTTAGGAACTCAGAAACTAGATAAATTGGTAGGTTATAAACATGAAAAACAAAAAAGAAAGCTTACTGTAAAACAACAAATCATGGATGAATTACGTGATTTGAACAAAAATTTAAAATAATTTGAACTTTGTGTATATTTTTTTAGTATGCTAGTAAAAGTCATAAGCAATTAAGGCTTTGATTTATAATTTTTTATCATACTTTTGCGCATCAAAAAAATACGGTAGAATATGTATTGGACATTAGAATTAGCTTCATACTTAGAAGATGCTCCGTGGCCAGCCACTAAAGACGAATTAATCGATTTTGGTATTCGTTCTGGAGCACCATTGGAAGTTGTAGAAAACTTACAAGAATTAGAGGATGATGGTCAGCCTTATGAAAACATAGAGGAGATTTGGCCTGATTATCCATCAAAAGAAGATTTCTTCTTTAATGAGGATGAATATTAGCTGAGTGGTGTTAAAACACTCAGCTTAAGCATATAATTTAGCCCAGAAATGGGCTAAATACATTCCTCCTTCCTATTTAAATTAGAGTTTATAAACTCTAGACCATTACTTATTGGCTAATAATGCTTCGGCTATTACCAAATCTTCCGGAGTTGTAATTTTAATATTTCGATAATCCCCTTCAATCAAGCTGACATCTTTACCATAGGCTTCCACCACAGAAGCATCATCGGTAAAATGATTTTTGAATTCAGTATTATAAGCTGATTTTAAAAGATCAACTGAAAAAGTTTGTGGCGTTTGAACCATCCTTAAAGTGGATCGATCGATGTTTTTTGATTTTCCATCTTCTGTAAGTTGCCTTACTGAATCTTTCATTTTTACTGCGGTAATCACGGCTTGTTTTTTATTCGCTAAACTAAAAGATTCATGTATTATTTCAGCTGACACGAAGGGACGAACGCCATCATGAATGGCAACTAATCCTTCATCTACATGCTCTAAAGCATTTTTCACGGAATGAAAACGAGTTTCTCCACCTGCTACTACCTTATGCGTTATATAATTTTGGTGCCAGACATTTAGCTCATCCCAGAATTGAATTTCTTCCTTTGGTAAGGTAATAATCAATTCAATTTCAGGATCAGCTATATTAAATGCCTGTAGGGTATGGATTAATATGGGGGTGCCTCCTAACTTAAGGAATTGTTTAGGAAGACTCTCTCCCATTCTTTTACCAGTACCACCTGCCACAATTATCGCATACTTTTTCATTCCTCTTAATAATATCTGTAAATAAAAAAGGGATGATTAACATCCCTATTCCTTATCATATTTTAATTTGATTCTATTCTTTCACAATAAATTCAACCCTTCTGTTAATCTCTCTTCCCATTACCTCATCATCATTACTAACGATAGGTCTCTCTTCACCATATCCGGTTGCGTTTAATCGTCTTCTATCAATTCCTTTATCAGTTAAATAGTCAACTACTTTATTAGCTCTTAACTGAGATAGTTTTTTATTGAATGAAGCGGCACCAACATTATCTGTGTGTCCGGCAATTTCAACATTCACTTGAGGATTAGCCTCCATGAAGCTTACCATCTTATTTAATTCTTCATAAGATTCCGTTGTAAAGGTAGCCTTACCAAATTCAAAGAAAATATTTCTTAAAGTTTTAGATGTCCCAACCTCTGGCTTGCTCAACCTTAAAGTTTGTCTTACCACTTGCTCTTCAGCTGTTGAAGCAGGAATTGAAATTCTTTTATTGGCAAAAATATACCCTTGCTTTTCAGCAGAAAGCATAAAATTAGTAGGTTCTTCCCTTACAATCACATACGTATAAATCCCGTTGTCTTTACTCTCAGCGGGGACATTAATATTATCCTCCTGACCTTTCAATTTAACATTTGCGTCAATTGGCTGACCATTTCCTGCATCTAAAACTCTGACCATTAATTTAACAGGTGCACCTGTGGTAGGCTTTTCTTCCGGAGTTTCTTTTACTTCTACCTTCTCAACTATTTGCTCTTTTTCCTTCTCTTCTCCCTCATCTACATTAGCGGTTTTACTTTCTAATTTTTTATCTGAATCATCTTCTGCTCCACCAATTTTAACTCTGTAAATATCATTATACCCCATCCCCTCTTCTCTAACAGTAGCGTAATAACCCGTTTTACCATCTTTTGTCATTACAAAGTAAATATCATCATCAGGTGTATTTAAAGGATACCCAAGGTTTTCAGGATTACTCCATTGGCTACTTGCACTATCATATTCAGATTTAAAAATATCAAATCCTCCCATGCCATTATGACCAGTAGAACTGAAATAAAGGGTTTTACCATCAAAAGTGATGAAAGTACCATCTTCATCTCCTTCAGTATTAATTACATTTCCAATATTCTTTGAAGGTCCCCATTCTCCTTTTTTGTTTTTAGTTGAATAATAAATATCAAAACCCCCAAAACCACCTGGGCGGTTACTAGCAAAGAATAAGGTATTTCCATCAGCAGTCTGCGAAACTGACTTTTCATTATATCCACTTGAATTAATATTGTCACTTAATGCTATAGGCTCAGACCAAGTATCTTCAGAAAGGTTATTGGTAAAATAAATATCACCATTTCCTTCGTCACTGTAGATGTATAATGTTTTACCATCTGGTGAAAAACCGAAGTTCGAATCATGATATTTTGTATTAACAACTGGACCAATGTTTTCAGCTGGCTGCCATTCTCCTCCTGATTTCCTTGAAATAAAAATATCTTCATAATAGAAGTTATCATCAAATACGTTTTCGTTTAAGTTTCCCTGATCAGGTCCTCTACGAGATGTGAAAATCATGATGGTTTCATCAGCATTTACCACTGGGGCATAATCTAAAGCCATTGAATTAATGGCTGTACCAGCATTTTTAATGGAATAGTTAACCGGATCCGCCATCAATTTTTTACCCGTATTACATTCATCAATGCGCCTAACTACTTCATTCATGGGTTTTAAATCCGAACCATTGTAACCCGTATTACTTTCAAGCTTCTGTTTGTATTTATTGTAGTATTCAATAGCATTATCAAATTCATATCCATATTGATAAGCTTGGCCTATCTTGTAAAGCATGTCAAATTTATAATCCGAATCAAGTTGATAGGCACGTAACAAATATTGAGTTGCCTTAGCTTTTTCGGTAGTTTGCAGGTATGTATCTCCAGTTTTGAAGTTTGCTTCTACACTATTCGGATCAGCATCGGCAGCTAATTTATACATATCCAAAGCCTGAGTTAGCACACGTGTTTCCTTCAAAATTTCTTCTGCTATCAACAAATACTCCTTGGCCATATCAGGATTAGCCTCTTGTGCTTTCAGCTGCGAGCCAATAGTTACAGTTAAAAGTAAAACAAAAAAGAATCTAATTTTATATATCATCGTATTCTTTAATTCGGTAAAATATAGCGAGTTAGGTCGCTTCACTAAAATAATCACTTAAATTAAACTACTTTTTATGTTATATCAAAAAAAGTAGCCAAATCTTCCTGTTTTTATTCAAAATTTTATGGGATGAAGTGATAAATATATAAATGTTGACCCACTTTTTTTCAATTTATGCTTTTTTTTAGTATTGACTTAAGCTCACTAATAAATTTTAAGATTTACCCCAAAGCTTACACTCACTTAGTATTAGAACAAAACTAACAATTCTTTCTAAAACTTAAGTTTTTATGCCAGCTAAAGCCTTTATATTTGCAGTATGAAGCGAATAAAAAATGCAGAATTTATAATCAGTAATACTGATTTCAGAAAAAGTCCTAAAACTGATTTAGCTGAATACGCTTTCATTGGAAGGTCAAATGTTGGTAAATCTTCATTAATCAATATGCTGACTGACCGAAAGAATCTGGCAAAAACTTCTTCCAGACCAGGCAAAACTCAATTAATTAATCACTTTTTGATGGATAAAAAGTGGTACTTAGTTGATTTACCAGGATACGGTTATGCTAAAGTAAGCAAGAAAACCAATGAAAATTGGGGTAAAATGATTAGTGATTACCTGATTAATAGAGAGAATCTTGTTTGTGTTTTTGTGCTTATTGATTCCAGATTACCTCCTCAAAAAGCCGATGTTGAATTTTTAGATTTCGTAGGTAAAAAAGGATTACCTTTGGCATTAATTTTCACCAAAGCTGATAAACAATCTATTAATAAAACACAGAAAAATATAGCTGTGTTCAAAAAACATATGCTGGGAAGCTGGGAAGAATTCCCTCCCTTCTTTATTAGTTCTGCAGAAAAAAAATCAGGTAAAGAGGAAATTTTAGGATTTATTGACCAAATGAATTCTGCCTGGGAAGAGCAGAATTAATTAGCTCATCGCATCCTCCACCATTTTCTTAGATCCTACATAAAAAGGAACTCTTTGATGTAGTGAATCAGGTTGTATATCTAAAATTCTTTTTTCTCCATCAGTAGCTAAACCACCTGCTTGCTCACAAATCATGGCTAAAGCATTGCATTCATAATTTAGCCTAAGCTTACCATTTGGTGCTTTCTCGGTTGAAGGATAAATATAAATCCCTCCTTTCAATAAGTTTCTGTGGAAATCAGCTACTAAAGAACCTATATAACGAGCTGTATACTTTTTATCTTTACAGTTTTCTATGTATTTCTGAACTTTAGGTTCGAAACTCCTATAGCCTCCTTCATTAATAGAATAAATTTTTCCATCCTCTGGTATTTTCATATCAGCATGCGAAAGAAAAAACTCGCCTAATGAAGGATCATAAGTAAAACCATTCACACCCCGACCAGTCGTATACACTAACATGGTAGAAGAACCATACAATAAATATCCTGCCGCAACTTGCTCAGATCCTTTTTGTAAAACATCTTCCTTGGTTACCTTACTCCCAACAGGAGAAACTCTTCGGAAAATAGAGAAGATTGTACCAATAGAAACATTAACATCAATATTAGAAGAACCATCCAGAGGATCCATCGCTACAATATACCTTCCATCTTCATTATTAAGATCTAAGATTTCATCATCTTCTTCAGATACAATAGCACAAACTTCACCACCATTTTTCAAGGCACGGATAAAACGGATATTAGCAATAACATCTAGTTTTTGTTGTTCTTCACCTTGAACATTTTCAGTTCCGTAAGCACCGCTAATATTAATTAAGCCCGCTCTATTAACTTCTCTGTCAATGATTTTTCCAGCTAGGGCTATATCTCTTAAAAGTTGAGAAAGTTCACCTGATGCAAAGGCAAAATCATTTTGTTTTTTCTTAATAAATCTGTCTAAAGTGATACCAACGGAGGTGGCTAATTTAGTTTGCATGCAATATTTTTTTGTATTGCCGCTAAATTATGAAAAAATTGCAGCTTATTTTGCCAATCCATATAAAAACAAATGTATGCAAGTATTTAAATTTGGTGGTGCTTCCATAAAAAGTGCAGACGCAGTTCGCAATATGGTAGAAATCCTAAAAAGATTTCCTGATGAAAAAATCCTTATTGTAGTTTCTGCTATGGGTAAAACCACCAATGCACTGGAAGAAATACTTCATTTAAAACTTAAAAAACTATCAACTAAAGCAGCTATTCAAAAACTTTATGACGATCATGCTAATATCGTCAATTCATTATTTGATGATCATGCATCTGAACCTTTAGAATTTCTTCAAAGCATTTTTGAGGAATTAGAAAATAGCCTGGAAAAAATTGACATAAACCATTATGATCAATCGTACGATAGTATTATTTCATATGGCGAAATCATCTCTTCGAATTTATTATTAAAATATTTAGAGCTAAAGGAATTCTCTATTACTAAAGTAAATGCTTATAAGTTAGTGAGAACGGATGATACTTTTCGAGATGCCTCTGTAAACTGGATAAAAACTAAAGAAACAATTTCTGAAAAAGTTAAAAATGAATTTACAAATCATCAACTATTAATTACTCAAGGATTTTTAGGCGGCACTGAAGAAGGACAAATAACTACCCTAGGACGTGAGGGTTCAGACTTTAGCGCAGCCATATTTGCTTATTCTCTAAATGCTAAAGCGGTAACAATCTGGAAAGATGTTCCTGGTATCTTAAATGCTGATCCTAAAAAAATTCAGGATGCGGTATTGTATCAAGAACTTTCATACAAAGAAGCGGCTGAAATGACGTATTATGGCGCTTCAGTGATCCATCCTAAAACAATTAAGCCTTTGGCAAATGCTGGAATCCCTATGCACGTTAGGTCATTTAGTAAAGCTGATAAAGGAGGAACAATCATTCATGATTGCAAAGTAATTCACGAAATCCCTTGTATAATAATTAAGGAAAAACAAAGCCTAATTAGCTTTCAATTGAATGATTTTACCTTTATTACAGAATCACTTATTGGTAAAATCTTCGATTCTCTAAACAAGCATCATATCAAAATAAATATGATGCAAAACACTGCTATTTCATTCTCAATTTGTGTGAATGATGATTTGCATCGCTTAGATCAACTCATGAGTGAACTAAAAAATGACTTTTCAATCCTTTATAATACAGGCTTAGAATTGATCACGATTAAAAACTTCAATGAAAGTCTTATAGACAGAATGATTCACAAGAAGGAAATATACCTCGAACAAAGAACTAGAAAGAACTATCAAGTAGTGGTAAAGAGCCTAGAATCTAGATAATAGAGTCTAGACGATTCTCAACACCAGGCCTTTTAGATATTCACCTTCAGGATGGAAAATATTTATGGGGTGATCTGCTGGTTGGTGAAGCTGATGTAAAATCTGAACTTCTCTACCTGCTCTTGCGGCTGCAGAAAAAACAACCGTTCTAAACTGTTCTTGACTTACTACCTGAGAACAACTAAAAGTAAAAAGAACTCCACCAGATTTCATATTTTTCATGGCCTTCTCATTAATGGTTCTATAGCCATTTAAGCCATTTTTCAATACTTTTCGGTGTTTGGCAAAAGCCGGAGGATCCAAAACAATTACATCATACTCTTCTGGCATGTCATTCAGAAAATTGAAAACATCTGCAGTAAAGGATTGGTGATTTTGAGCCTCTGGAAAATTTATTGCTACGTTTTGATCAGTTAGATCTATCGCTCCTTGGGAACTATCCACACTATGCACTAATTCCGCATTAGCCTGCAAAGCAAAGATTGAGAAGCCACCAGAATAGCAGAATGTATTACAAACTTTTTTACCAGCACTGTATTTTTCTAATAGTTTACGATTTTCTCGCTGATCAATAAAAAAACCCGTTTTTTGACCTGTAACTACATTTATATTAAAAGTATTTCCATATTCTTTTACTAACCACTCTTCTTTTTCTTCACCGTAAACGAAACTGTCTTTTGTTTCCAATTCAGCTTTAAAAGGTAAAGTGTGAGCACTTTTATCGTACACAGATTTTAATTGATCACCTAATAGTTCTTTTAAAACTCTTAAAAAAGTATCCTTGATGCGATACATGCCCACTGTATGGGCCTGGAAGACTACACAACCATCATAATAATCAACAATTAAGCCTGGGAAGCCATCACCTTCTCCATGAACTAAACGGAAGACATTGGTATCTTCATTAGCCCACAATGCTGCAGTTTTTCTTAACTCTATTGCTGAATTAAGCTTTTTAGACCAGAAATTATCATCAATTGGCTCATCCCTAAAAGTTAGCATTCTAACGGCTATAGAGCCTACCTGATAATACCCAATTCCAATAAATCGCTTATCCTTTGTTTGAATATTGACTAAATCTCCTTCTTCAACTTCATTAGGAACCGGATAAATCGCACCTGAGAAAATCCAGGGATGAAAACGTTCCAATGATTTTTCTTTTCCTTTTTTTAAGGTGATGGTGGGAAATTCGTTTTGCATAAATTGATGATCTAAAATATTATGCAAATATGGATAAAATAATATTAGCTACATGAAAGAAAGTATCATGAATTATAAGATTAGTCCTCTAATTCACTTAATAAGCTCTCCAAATCCAGCGGTCTGGTATACATGTCTATTTCACCATCAGCAGTTGTCGGCCACTGCTCTTTTGGTCTGTCCCAATACAATTCGACTCCATTTCCGTCCGGATCATCCAAATACAAGGCTTCAGAAACTCCATGATCTGCTGCACCGGTAAAACGATACTTGGCTTCTCTGATTTTAAGAAAAATCTCAGCCAAAGCCTTCCTACTTGGGTAAACGATTGCGGTATGAAATAATCCTGGAGCATAATTAGGGGCTGGACTAGCCCCTTTGCTTTGCCAAGTATTTAAGCCAATGTGATGGTGATAGCCCCCTGCTGATAAAAATGCCGCCTGATCTCCTAATTTTTGAGTAATCTCAAATCCTAATAGACCATTATAAAAATCTAAAGCTCGATCTAAATCGGACACTTTTAAATGAACATGCCCTATTTTGGTTTGAGAAGGGATTGTATAGTCTTCCTCTCTCATGGTTTAAAAGTACTTTTTTCCCAATCTACATTGTATATAAATTCTGAAAACTCTTTTCTAGTTCTTTCCTTGCTTTCTCTGGCTTTTAGATCCTCAGGAACTTCTTCTATTGGTAGTTTATATCCTAAGGCAATAGCTGATACCACTTCAAAATCTTCCGATATCTCAAAATCTTGATGGATGTTTTCTTTTACGATCCCAGCCATTTGGTGAAGATATAAACCCATAGCTGTGGCTTGAGCTGACATATTACCCACTGCAAGACCTACATCATGCCAGCTATGCTTGTTTTCCGCACCATTCATGCTAAATGTTTTTTTAGCGATGGCAATCATCAATACGGGTGCATTTTTAGCCCAATTTTGATTATGAGGATTTATTCCATTTAATACTTTTTTATATAAAGTTTCATTTTCTTTTGTGGCTACAATAAACCTCCATGGCTGTTCATTAAAACAAGAAGCAGCCCAACGGGTGGCCTCAAATATTTGCTCTAATTGTGTAGTATTGATAGGCTCATCAGAAAAAGCCACTGTACTTTTTCTGTCTTTTAATAAGGATAATTGTTCCTGTCCTAAATTAATTTCTTCTGCTTTTATATAGGCTTGACTCATAGAAATTTATTTTTCTAACTATTACGCAGAAAAATAACCTATGTTGCTACATGTAATTTATTCATAATAAAAAAACCACCCAGTTGCCCAGGTGGTTTCGGTTATGAATAAACTGTGTGTGTTTATTATCTATTATTAATCTAGATTCTAGGTTCTAGCATCTATTATCATCTTAACTTCCGCACATTTCGCAATCATCCGGGTTATCTAGCGAGCATGCCACCTGTGCAGCTTTTAAGGCCGCTAAGTCATCTTCATTGTTCGCTGTTGGCCCTTGATTTTGCGTTGGGTTTGATGGACGATTTACTTTTGTATCCGTATTTTGAGTAATATCCTGTTGAGGCTGAGCTTCTGGCTTTGGCTCTCCCAATTGACTCTTATCCACTGTGAACTGGATAGCGCTAGTAGCTGCTTTCGATCTCAAGTAGTACATACCTGTTTTCAAGCCTTTCTTCCAAGCATAGAAATGCATAGAAGTCATTTTACCGAAATTAGGGTCTTGCATGAACAAGTTCATACTTTGAGATTGACAGATATAAGCTCCTCTATCGGCCGCCATATCAATTATTGCTTTTTGAGAAATCTCCCAAACTGTTTTATAAAGCTCTTTGATATCTTCCGGAATCTCTGGTATATCTTGAACAGAACCGTTTGCAGCAATCAATTTATTCTTCATGTTGTCATTCCACAATCCTCTTTCGATAAGGTCATGCATTAAGTGCTTGTTCACTACTACAAATTCTCCTGACAAGGTTCTTCTTGTGTAGATATTTGAAGTATAAGGCTCAAAACATTCGTTGTTTCCTAAAATCTGAGAAGTAGAAGCGGTTGGCATAGGGGCAACTAATAAAGAGTTACGCACACCGTTTTTCTTTACTTCTTGTTTTAAAGTAGTCCAATCCCATCTTTCAGAAGGAGTTACTCCCCACATGTCGAATTGGAAAATACCTTTTGAAACTGGTGAACCTTTATAAGTCTCATAAGGGCCTTCTTTGATCGCTAAATCCTTAGAAGCGGTCATAGCTGCAAAGTAGATCGTTTCAAAGATTTCCTTATTTAACTTTCTAGATTCTTCTGAATCGAAAGGATATCTTAGTAGCATGAATGCATCCGCTAAACCTTGAACCCCAAGTCCGATTGGTCTATGTCTCATATTAGAGGTTCTAGCCTCTTCAACTGGATAGTAATTTACATCAATTACACGGTTCAAGTTAATAGTAGCTGTATAAGTGATGTCATAAAGTTTCTCATGATCAAAATAATTTTGACCATTTTCATCTTTCTGAACAAACATAGGAAGCGCAATAGATGCTAAGTTACATACCGCTACCTCGTCTTTAGAAGTATATTCTAAAATTTCAGTACATAAATTTGAAGACTTAATAGTTCCTAAGTTCTTCTGGTTAGATTTCTTATTAGCAGCATCCTTATACAACATATAAGGAGTACCGGTCTCAATTTGAGATTCTAAGATTTCAAACCAAAGCTCTTGAGCTTTAACGGTTTTTCTACCTTTTCCTTCACGCTCATACTTTTCATATAATTTTTCGAAATCATCACCATATGCTTCATCTAAGCCAGGGCATTCATTCGGATCAAACAAAGTCCATTCCTCATTCGCCTCAACTCTTTTCATAAAAAGATCAGACATCCACATAGCATAGAAAAGATCTCTTGCACGCATCTCTTCTTTACCGTGGTTTTTCTTCAAGTTCAAGAAATCAAAGATATCAGCATGCCATGGCTCTAGATAGATAGCAAAGCTACCTTTTCTTTTTCCACCACCTTGATCTACATAACGAGCAGTCATATCAAAGTTTCTCAACATCGGAACAATACCATTGGAAACCCCACCTGTTCCTTTAATGTATGAACCTGTTGCTCTAACATTATGAATGCTTAGCCCTATACCTCCAGCAGATTGAGAAATTTTAGCCGTTTGCTTTAAGGTATCATAAATACCATCGATACTATCTTCCTGAATGGTTAATAAGAAACAAGAAGAAAGCTGTGGTTTAGGAGTACCTGCGTTGAAAAGAGTTGGCGTAGCATGTGTAAACCATTTCTCAGACATTAAATTATACGTCTTGATAGCTGATTCAATATCTTCCCCATGGATACCAATCGCTACTCTCATCAACATATGTTGCGGACGCTCTACTATTTTACCATCCACTTTCATTAAGTATGAGCGTTCTAAGGTTTTAAAACCAAAGAAGTCATATCCAAAATCACGATCATAAATGATAGCAGAATCTAATTGAGCTGCATGCTTTTTAATGATACCATAAGTCTCTTTTGATAATAAAGGTGCATTAGCTCCAGTTTTCGGATCTACATAAGTATAAAGTCTTTTCATAGTATTGCTGAAAGACTTACTTGTAGTTTTATGAAGATTAGATATTGCAATTCTTGCAGATAGCTTAGAATAATCCGGATGCTTCACAGTCATTGAAGCAGCAGTTTCTGCAGCTAAATTATCTAACTCTTGAGTAGTTACTCCATCATAAATTCCATTAATTACTTTTCTAGCTACATCAATTGGCTGAATGTAATTAAGATTAAGACCATAGCATAGTTTCTCTATGCGCGCTGTAATTTTATCAAATTTAACGGTTTCTCTTCTTCCGTCTCTTTTTACGACTAACATGCTGTTTAATTATGGGGTTATAGGATTACGTTTAGTTCAATTAGGTTTTAATTCCTGTCATTCAGGAATGGCACAATTCGTTTGATTTCAATTAGAAATCTTCATCTAAAGAGAATTTAGCTTTATCGCTATCTTCCTCTTTTTTCATTACACCTGCTTTTTGGTAGTCTCCCACTCTCTTTTCAAAGAAGTTCGTTTTACCTTGTAATGAAATCATCTCCATAAAATCAAATGGATTTGAAGAACCGTACACTTTATCGCAGTTTAACTCCTGCAATAAACGATCTGCTACGAATTCGATATACTGACACATGAGATCCGCATTCATTCCAATTAATTTTACAGGAAGTGAATCTGTAACAAATTCTTTTTCTATTTCTACTGCATCAGTGATGATAGCAGTTACTTTTTCTTTTGGAAGTTTATTTACCAAGTGATCGTTGTAAAGTAAACATGCGAAATCACAGTGTAATCCTTCATCTCTTGAGATTAGCTCATTAGAGAAGGTTAAACCTGGCATCAAACCTCTTTTCTTTAACCAGAAGATTGAGCAGAAACTACCAGAAAAGAAAATACCTTCCACTGCAGCAAAAGCAATAAGTCTTTCAGCATAATTTCCTTCATCTATCCACCTTAAGGCCCAATCTGCTTTTTTCTTTACGCAATCCATTGTATCAATTGCGTTAAAAAGACTACTCTTCTCTTTATTGTCTTTCACATAAGTGTCAATTAATAAAGAGTAAGTTTCTGAGTGAACATTTTCCATGGCAATTTGGAATCCATAGAAAAACTTAGCTTCTGTATATTGTACTTCTGCTACGAAGTTCTCAGCAAGGTTTTCGTTTACAATCCCATCACTAGCTGCGAAGAATGCTAATACATGCTTGATAAAGTGAGTTTCTCCTTCAGTTAGGTTTTCCCAATCTTTCATATCCTGACTAAGATCAATCTCTTCAGCAGTCCAGAAGCTTGCTTCAGCTTTTTTGTAGAAATCCCAAATGTCCTTATGCTGTATTGGGAATAATACAAAACGGTCTTTGTTTTCCTTCAAAATTGGCTCGTCTTGGAATGTGGTTACATCACTCATCTTTAAAATATTTTTTTAAAATGTTACTAAAATTCTTTTTAGAAAACAGGGCGCCTCATCATAAAGAATTCTTACTAAAGCAGATAGAAAAAATTACGCAGTCAAAAATCATTTTATTCGTCCCTATTTTCTTGACTGTGCTTACAAATATTAGCAACAGAGAGGAAAAATCAAAGGGAGAAAAGTTACCTACAGAGAGTTGTGGATAAGTATATATCTAACTCTTTATCAGGTTTTTATGCATATTAATCTCAGCAACACTTAGGGGAATTTGAGCTGTATTCGTGGATTAAAAAAAGTTTTGAAAGTTTTCCACAAGCTCAAGCAAATTAAGAATGAAAAAAATTGCATAATTTGAAGTTTATTACATCTCTAATTATTGTACAACAACCTTTCCTTCAGATCCTCAGGCATATACTCAATTTGAGGCTCATGCTGATTTAGGAAATAAGACACTGGCCCGTAGTAAGTATTGCCAGTAACTGGATCTTCAAATTTTCTGTATACGCCTTTCTTCATTTTATTTGACAAAGCAGCTGATACAGAGCTTCTTACTTTAGATTTATTAAGGTCTGGTTCTTTTTCTAAAATAAAGTCAACCACTTCATTAGTTTTGATCAATTTCCGCCTATAATCAATAAAAAAGGCTATTTTCTTGGTCCATGGCCATTGATCGTGATAAGTATTTGTTTTTTGATGCATCAAGTTTTGAGCATCACTATCCTGAAATAAAGGAACATTCACTAAAGCCGATAAATGACTATCTATCTCTTCAATTTCTGCTTTAAATTGATTGATCTTCATCTGCAGAGCTTTCTTTTTATCGCCAAGGGCTTTTATATATAAATCGGTATATTTTTCAGGAATATTTACTTTCATTATTTGAGATTGAATTTTTCAAATTTATAATCAAATTAAAGCAATTCAAGCAGTATAAGCAAGCATTTCAAGCGTTTTTATAACTCATTTGTCAATTTAAAAGCCCTTAAAAGCTTTTATCGCTTGCTTTACCAGCTAAAGCAAGCAATATTAACAACGCTTATCATTTGTGCAGAACCTTCTCACCTCTAGAAAATCAACAGAATAATTAAGCTTTTGTATATAGAAATAAAATCCCTATATTTGCATTCCTTTTGGGAAATAGTATACGTATTTAAACAAATTATTAGATGTACGCAATTGTAGACATAGCCGGAAAGCAGTTCAAAGTAACGCAAGACCAGTACGTTTACGCTCCAAAGATGGAGGGTGAAGATGGCGCTTCCGTAGAATTCGACAAAGTATTATTAGTTGACAATGATGGAAAAGTCGAAGTTGGTGCTCCTGTTGTTAAGGGCGCTAAGGTATCAGGGAAAATCCTTGGTCATGTAAAAGGTGATAAAGTAGTTGTATTCAAAAAGAAAAGAAGAAAAGGATACAAAAAGAGAAACGGTCACCGTCAAGATTTCACAAAAGTTTTAATCGAAAAAATTACTAAATAATATAATACCATGGCACACAAAAAAGGAGTTGGTAGTTCCAAAAACGGAAGAGAATCGGAAAGTAAACGATTAGGTGTTAAAATTTATGGCGGTCAAGCTGCTGTAGCTGGTAACATCTTAGTTCGTCAGCGTGGTACTGCTCATCACCCAGGTAATAATGTGGGTATGGGAAAAGATCATACATTATTTGCACTTACTGATGGAGTAGTTCAATTTAAAAAAGGTAAAAAAGACAGATCGTATGTTTCTGTTGAGCCTGTAAATTAAGATCAACAACATTTAAGATATAAAGCCTTTCATACGAAAGGCTTTTTTTGTTTCAATACATTCCTAATGCAATCAATATTAGCAGCTTACCAACTTATCCATTGATAAGCTCATAGAAATTGTATTTAGTCGATGATTTATTCCCCTTTTATCGAATAAATGTAATGAGTACCTATAAATACTCATAAAATTATATTTTTATTGTTAAATTCCAATGTACTCGCTTTTAGTTCTTCTATTCTGTAATAAATAATTTATTATATTATAGAAGATTCGAAATATAATATGCGTTTTGAGGAATCGTATTTTACATATCATCACCTTTATGCTATTCAGTTTTCCATTGCTGAGCAATTCAAAGACTGATAGTCTTAAACGCTTGTTACCGAAGGCAAATGCCCAACAAAAAATCACCCTCCTACATTTATTGATTTTTGAAAATTGGCTCAATCAACCTGATTCTGCAGAAATATATGCTGAACAAGCCTTAATTATTTCTAGAAGATTAAATGACCAAAAAAATATTTCAAAATCTTTAAGGCTTTTAGGTGGTACATTTAATTACAAAGGAGAATTTGAAAAAGCCTTGAAATACAACGTTGAGGCTTTGGAAATTGCTAATCAAATTAATGATTCTATCTTAATGCATAATGCTTTAAACAATATAGGATTTGTAAATATTAGCTTAGGGAATTTTCAGAATGCATTGGAGTACCTCATGCGTTCATACGAAATGAAAAAGAAATTGAAGGTAACTTATGGTTTAGAACATACATTAAATAATATAGGTTTGGTTTATCAGCAAGCACTGATGTTTGATAGTGCACATCATTATCTTCAAAAAGGTCTGATGGTAGCTAAAAAGAACCAAGACTATGAGTTAATGATTTACTCACAAAATAATATTGGCAATACACATCTCAAGCAATTTGAATTTGATGAGGCAGAAAAATATTTCAGATCCTCTTTAAGATATACGCAGAAGCATGAAAACAGAAATTGGCAGGCCGTAACATTATACGGAATGGGACAGGTTATGCTTTTTAAAGCACAATATGATTCAGCAAGATACTATCTCAACCAATCATTTTCCATCAGAGAGTCCATTAAAGACCAAAAAGGGATGGGAGAAATTTACTTATGGCTAGCAAAATTAAATTTCATGCAAGGCGAGGAAGAACAGTCTCTGTCTTTTTTACGAAAGGGTGATTCCATAGCTAATAAAATCAAAGCCAAGGATTTGCTTATTAAAATAAATGAAGTTGAAGCTATGATTCAGCAAAAATTAGGAAACTTTGAGAAAGCCAATGAAATTCTGAGTACGAATTTAAAGCTCAAAGACTCATTATATGTAAATGCATTAGGTCGTAATCTTAGTTTAATTAACTTAAAACTACGGGAAAATCAAAACAGGATACTTCTACAAGAAAGTCAAATCGCATTAAAAGAAAAGAGTTTTCAAAATTTGGTATACATTTCCATATTAATATTGATAATACCTTTTTCATTTCTACTGGTTCTGATTTTTCAGCGAAATAGAAAAATAAATAATACTCTTAAAAAGCAGAATGATAAGGTAGAGGCCCAAAAGGAAGAGATAGAAACACAAAAAGAGTATTTAGAGCAAAATTTAAAAAAGCTAGAAGATGCTAAAAACGTAATAAGTCAACAAAAAGAAGAATTAGAAATACTTAACCAGCAATTAGCAGGAACTGTTGACAAAAGAAATATTGAACTCAAGTCAGTAAACGAAAGATTGAGAACAACTAGTCTTGAGCTTGATAATTTTATTTATAAATCTTCCCATGACATTAAAGGCCCAATAGTAAGGTTAATGGGTATTTGTGATTTAGCCTTACAAGATGTTGAAGATGCGAAAGCTTTGAACTATTTCAGCATGCTGGATAAGGCTGCATTACGATTGAATATCATTATTGAATCATTGAAATTAATTAGTGAATTGCAGGAAAAACAACTGAAAAATCGATTGATCGATTTTAGGACAATCTTACAAGATTCTTTCAATGAAGCTGCTTACATTGAAAATATTAAAGTATTTAAGCTCAATATTGACATTGAAAAAAACTTCCTTTTCTATTCTGATGAGTCTCTAGTTAAGTTAATAGCATTTAATCTTATTCAGAACTCATTACAGTTAATGAAAAGTGAAAACTTGAAAAATTATCATATTACTTTTTCAGTTTCACAGAAATCTGATGATATTTCTATGCTTTTCAAACTAGATGGCCTTAAATTAATTGATGATGAAACCAATAAATTAATGAATGGATTTTCAAAGGCTCAAAATGAATATGAAAACATTAGTATTGGTTTGTATACTGTAAAACAATGTATCCAAAAATTAAATGGAAACTTAACTATAAAATCTTCAAAGGGAAAAGATACCATTTTCGAAGTTTCACTGCCTAAAACTGTCCAATAGAGCTATTCATCATCTTGAACATTGATTGAAACACTACCGCCCAAAGTGGTAGAAACACCAACTCTTACTCCCCAACCTTTGTATTGAAAATTTTCATATTGAGTAGCAACTTCTATTCTAAAGAATTTCAAGATTCCCTCTAAGGAGTAGCCTATTTCTGAATAATTTTTACTATCAGGTGTAAACAAATAATTTATAAATGCTCCTTCTTTGAACCCCATGAAACGAGTAGCAGGGATTTGAGTGATTAACAACTTTCTAAACCTATGAAAGATAAAATTTTCAGCATAAAACTGATCTGTACTGTACCTATAATAATCTAACAACCTAAAAGATTCAACTGGATCATTTTGCGTGAAAAATGCTCTATTCCCAGCAAAATGCGCATAATCCATAAACCCTAAGGAATTATTATTTAAAAAAGCTCCTATTCTAGTATTAAAATAAGTTCTTCCCTTAGCTCCGAAATCAAATTCATCTTTATACCCAATTTCCAATCGATCAAAATCTACATCACTGCCAAATATACCGTTGAATCCTTTAAAATATGAAAAGGAAAAATTAGTAGCTCGTTGATTAACCGGTCTTTTAATACCATTACTAATTACGTATTTTATAAAAGGCTTATAATGAAATTTTAAATTTGCTGTAAAAGCTGTCTGACCATCAAAATCTGAAATGGGGTTTATATTTACGGGATAATTAGGTGTAAATTCTCTTCGCCAATCAATAATTCTGAAATCCGCTTTATTTAATAGCCTATTCCGTTCCTCGTATTCAACTTCTGCTGACATCCTTAATTTACTTGAAAAACGCTTACTATAATTTAACCTTATAAAATCTTTCTCATAAAGCTTCATGAAATTTTGCTCCCAAATAGTTGTAAAACTAGTATTCAGCAAGGGTAAAACAGCGGGCGCATCATTAAATTGAGACACATAACGCCCTACACGTAATGCTAAATCTCCAGTTTTATATTGATAGCGAGCAAGCACTTTCCCTGTTACTTTATTTCTAGCTACAGAATATCGAACTGTTGGTTTAAAAACTACAAACGAATTTCTGTTATGAAAGCTCCAGTCAACTGTGGATCGATCTATTGTGGAATCTCGATTTAGAGAAATAAACTTCTTCAGACCAATACTGTAATCGAAGTTCAATCCTTCAACAGTATTATAATTTATATTAAATATGGGATTATATATTTTAAATCTCCACTGTCCCGTGCTATCCAGCTTATAATTTCCACCGAATAAAATATCCTGAATTTGGAATGTTGATTTATTCTTATTCTTAACGGAATCTTTGGCTGCTTTTTCTTCCTGAATTACATTTAAGCTATCTAGTTTAGCGTATCCTCTTGTTTCATTAGTTGAAAGAGGGATCGGCCTAATTTGTGCCCAAAAGTTTGAATCTAGATTGAAAGCTGAAGAGTCCATCTTATATTCATATACTCCTATCACATCTTGCTTTGCTAGTGAATCCTGTTGTGTCTTTCTATAGTCTTTCATAATATCTGATAAATCATCAGATTTAACCACTACCTGTTCTTTCTTAGTTTCAACCAATTCATTTGCCTCTTCAATAATTTCTTCTGTCATTCTGCCTTGCTCATCATCACCCTCATCTATTATTTTCAGTTGCTTCGGCAGAGCAGGATTTAATTCAATATTATAATTACTCATAGATGCAAGGTATTTCCCTTCAAATCCTACTCCCATTAGTTTTCCATCTACATCAAACTGATGGGTAATAGGCATCCACGCAAGGTCTTTTATATTTTGATACACTTGCCTTATACGTACTTCTATTCCCAGTTCAACCTGTGCTTTTAAGTCAACTCGAAATAATGCCCAATCTTCTTCCACTAATTGGATGTCGCCTTCAAATACATTTGGGCCTGGTACTTTTGGAATGACTTTAATTTTATTAATGAGATGTTTTCCATCCATAAATGCCCCTAAATGTTTAAATCTATAATAGCGAAATGCTTTGGAAGATAAAGGAGAAATTACAGATGCAATCTCATCTTGATAAAAACTTCCTGCTATGAACCTCATAGGATTAGCGTTAAAGTCTGTTTTCTTAGATGCATAAACAGAAATTACTTTTTCCGAAAATTGATTAGGCCTCCTATAGCTAACTTCACTTACTGATTCTGAAATAATTAAGGTTTCTTCATCTATCCCTTCTTTTTTTAGCATGCTAGATAAATAAAAAGGAATATCCGTAGCTCGACCTTTACCTTTCACATAAACTCTAGCAGAATATGCATCTACTTGCTGACGATGATAACTACTTTTGGCAATAGCCTTTCTCATCATCCAGTTAGCAGGATCTGTTGCTTTTGCAGATGTAGTAACTTCATCTAACAGTAAAGTTTGTTTTGGAAGTTGAACATCTAATTGAATGAATTGGTCTTGTACTGAAATCTGTTTTACTACGGTTTCATAACCTACAAATTTATACTGAAGTGTGTACTCCCCTTCTTCAAGTTGAAGCTCATAATATGCTTCTTGATTTGTAGAGGTACCCGAACCCGTTTCTTGCACATAGATGGTGGCAAAAGGTAATTCTTCTCCACTATCACTATAAACAACTCCTCTAACTCCTACTTGTCCAAAAAGATGTGATACGGATAAAACAAATAAAATTAAGCTTACTAGGTTCTTCATTTTGTTGGTTCTAATGAATGGTTCAAGGTTTTAATTAAGGTTGATAGCTGTAGCTTAACAGAATTTAAATGTAAAGCTTTTTTCCTTTAATTCTATCTAAAACCACATCAGGCACAAGATATTTTACTGAACGGTTATTTTTTATGGATTTTCGTATAAAAGTAGCAGAAATATCCATCATCGGTGCTTCTACAAAACGCACATTTTTATGCTCTTCCAATTCAGATTTTTTAGCATTGGGTCTTGGATAGACTAATAAGCCATAATCTCTTAATATCACATCTGAATTTTTCCATTTCGGGAAGCTCTTCAGATTGTCTTCTCCAATTATCAATTTAAAATGGTGATCAGGGTTTTGATCAGTAAGATAAGCCAGAGTATCAGCCGTATAACTTGGCTTTGGCATATTAAACTCAATATCTGATACTTTCATATGAAAATGGTCCGCTATGGCAGCTTCCACCAAATCATAACGATCAAATTCATGGGCTAAGGATTTTTGCTTTTTAAAAGGACTTTGGGGAGATACAATAAACCACACTTCATCTACATCAGGCTCCTCAAGCATAGTGTTTGCAATTATTAAATGTCCAACATGAATAGGATTAAAGGAACCGAAAAAAAGCCCTACATTTTTACTCATATTACTATTCTTTCAAAAAATCAGACACTAACTTTTCTGCTTTATTAAGTGAGGTAGGTAAATCTTCATTTACCAGAACATAATCAAATTCCTTTTCAAATGTCATCTCAAATTTTGCCTTATATAATCGTTGAGATAAACTGGAGGAGGATTCAGAATTTCTTTTTTTCAATCTATCTTCTAAAACCTCAAGAGAAGGGACTTTAACAAAAACCGCTAAAGCGTTATCACCAAAATATTTTTTCAGCTTTAAACCACCTTTTACATCTACATCAAAAATTACAGCTTTCCCTTGGTCCCAAATTCTTTGAACTTCTTCTTTTAATGTGCCGTAGAAATTGCCCTCGTAGACTTCTTCCCATTCTACAAATTCATCTTTGTCGATCCGGTTTTTGAATTCCTCAACTGAAAGGAAATAGTAATCAACTCCATCTACTTCGCTTCTACCTCTTTTATCACGAGTACATGCTGAGATGGAAAACCCTAGATTAGAATGTTCATTAAGTAAATGTTGTACGATAGTTGTTTTTCCTGAGCCAGAGGGGGCAGAAAATATAATGGCTTTGCCGCTTTCTTTCATTTTGGGGAAGCTGTTTCTAAAATTTTATTTTGAATAGAATTTGCTAAGCCAACCGGAGAGGCTGCAGCTTTGATCCCTGTTTTAAGTTTATCCTTTATCGTTTTACTTAAAAGATATTCTTCTCTGCAGGCTTCACAGTTCTCCAAATGATCCATTAATTCTTGATGTTGCTCTTCAGAAGCTTGCCCGTCAATTACAATTTGTAATAATTCTGTACACGCTTGTTTTTGCTCAACTTCCATGATATGGTTTTTCATTAAAAAATTTGGCTTTGCCAATCAATCTACAAATATGCCCAATGTTTTCTTCTCCTAAAAACTCTCCCAACTATTTTCTTTTATCTTTATAGCCTAAAGAGCTAGCATATTGTTTCAATTTATCTTTTAGTAAATTTCTAGCTCTATGTAATCTACTTCTTACTGTACCTATCGGAATATCAAGAATTTTCGCCATCTCTTCATAGGTAAATCCTTCTAGGTCACACAAAATTATTACAGTTCTAAAATCGACATCAAGCGAATTGAGTGCGTTTGTGATTTCATCCCCTATTAAATGCTGAACAGTTTCAACTCTTAGATCTGTTGTAATATTCTCATTTACAGAATCTGAATTGTAAAAAGTTTCAACCTCTTGGTAATCTACCTTGCTCGGTTGCTTACTTTTTTTCCTATAATTGTTAATGAAACTATTCTTCAAGATTCGAAACAGCCATGCTTTAGCATTGGTTCCCGTTTCAAAGGAATTGATAAAGCGGAAAGCCTTCATAAAAGTTTCTTGCACTAAATCCTTAGCATCATCTTCATCCAAAGTAAGCCTAAAGGCAAAGTTATACATCGCATCAACATGCGGCATAAACTCTTGATTAAAAACTTTTTGCCTATCATTCTTATTGTATGACATACTTTCCCCCACTCTAATTGAAATTTAGTAATTATGTATATAACCCCAATAAAAAAATAAGGTTATCAATTTACTTTTACGATTTATGAAGAAAATGTTAAAGGGAAAGGTTTATAAATTTTTGGATTTATTCACTATTTGATGATTCTATTTCTAGAAGTGATTTAACAATCAAACAAAGTGTGGTTATTTAATCAATTTGTAATTTTTAGTAGTGAACAATTTTTTACCTCCTAGTAAATTATTCTCAATCCAAGTCAATATTTTTACTTTAATAGCTTTTTTTGTCAATCGATTTTCCGGGCTTTTAGAGTATTTTGAATAATTCAATTGATCTTTCCAATCCATTGCAGCTATCCAATCTTTCATCACTTTTGGATGAGTCCCTTTAAACTTTGGAAATTGTAGCATTGGCCCGTAATCAAATTCTTTAGGTTTAATAAAATCATTCTCATCTACTTTATTAGAATGAATTTTATTCAATGATGCAGATTTTTTAGTCATTAATTTTGGAGGCCTCACCCAGCCATAATGATAAATGTAGGCCTCTAATTTTTTAACCCCTAGTTTAAAAGTCCCTTCTTTAACTCTGTAATTCAATCCGTCAAAATTTGGAATCCTTCTGAAGGATTGGGCAGATTTCCAACTATGAATATCTTTCTTATTTCTTACTATTCTAATTTCAGATGGATACCAGCCATGCTTATGCTGATAATGATCAAAATCACCCCAGAAGTGGATGTAATTGAATAAAAACCCCTCCACTCTTTCATCATCTAAATTTTTCTCACACATCGATTTTATTTCAGCATGGTATTTTTCATGAACAACTTCATCCGCCTGCAAATAAAATAACCAATCTCCTGTGCATTCAGCTTTGGCAATATCAGTTTGGTGAGCATTTTCCATCCCTCTTGGATATTTTGCCGTATCCCAAGTAGTATGAATAATTTTAATTTTAGGACTGTTCAATGATTCAATCAATTCTTGTGTATTGTCATCAGGGTCACAATCGCCTAAAGCCACCACGAATTCATCTACCAAATCTAATATAGAAGCTATTGACTCCTTAATGGGGTAATAAAGTTTTGATACATTCTTAACCATTGTAAAGCCACTGATCTTCATAAGTAATATTTTTAATTTTATTAATCTGTTTCTTTTTAATTCAGTAATTTTGGAATCTAAAAGATATTTCAAAATAGATCTATTCTATGAGTAAATCCTCACCTGAATTATATTTCCATGTTGGTCTTGGTAAAACCGCATCTACCTTTCTTCAAGATCGGTTTTTTCCAAAATTAAAAGGTATACACTACACCCCCTCAAACATATACAGATTTTTTCCAAAAATTATAAAAAAAGGGAGTTATGATCGTTACTTATTCTCTAGAGAATTTGACAGACAATTTTATGATGAAACTCAAAAAATTGCCGATATATCTCCAGATACAAATATCATTATTATTTTAAGAAAACATGATAGTTGGATAGCTTCTCAATATAGAAGATATGTCAAAAATGGTGGTAAGCAGGATTTTGAACAGTTTATTGATTTAGAAAAAGATCAAGGTGCATGGAAACAAAAGGATTTATATTTCTATCCAATGCTAGAGTTCATTAAAGAAAAATTCACAAAGCAACCTTTGGTTTTATTTCATGAAGATTTAAAAAAGGATCAAAAGAGCTTTTTAGATAGAATTGCCAATTATTTAAAAGCAGAATACAACATTAGTGATATCAATTTAAATCCAAAACATACTGCTTACAGTGACCACCAATTACAATTAGTTAAAAGATATAGTCCAATTGATAAAGATAATGAAACACACTACTCTAACCGAATTTGGACTTTTATTACCTATAGGTCTAAATGGATAATAAATCATCTGGTTTTATATTCAGCTAATTTGATTCCTAAATCAAAGCATGAAAATCTAGTAAGTGTTGAGCATCAAAAAAGAATTAACACTTTTTACCAAGAGGATTGGAATAGATGTATCGATTTTGCGAAAAAATATTCAGCTTAAAGTTAATTAAATGAAAATCAGCGCAAATATTATCACCTTTAATGAGGAGAAGAATATCGAAAAATGTATAAAATCCATTCAAGCCGTAGCTGACGAAATCATTATTGTAGATAGTTATTCAACTGACAAGACAGAAGAAATTGCAAATAGCTTCAATAAAACTAGATGGATACAGCATAAATTTGAAGGTTATGGACAACAAAAAAATATTGCTCTCAGGCAAAGCCAATTTGACTATATTCTTTCAATAGATGCTGATGAAACCTTAAGCTTAGAATTACAAGAGGAAATTATTCATTTAAAAGAATCATCAATTGAGAAGTCAAAAGCATTTTATATTCCGCGCCTAAATAATTATTGTGGGAAATGGATAAAACATGGAGGTTGGTACCCTGACAGGAAAATCAGACTTTGGAATAAAAACTTTGGTCAGTGGACTCCTGATTTACATGAAAAAGTGATTTTGAAGAATGGAGTTGAACCAGCAAAGCTAAAGGGTGATATACTGCATTATACTACTGACTCAATCAGTACACATATAGATCAAGTAAACAAGTTTTCAGAAATAGCAGCTGCTCAATTATTGAAAAGTAAGAAAAAGCAGAACGCTATTTTTAAAATGCTTTTTGATCCACCTTTTATGTTTATCAAGAAATATTTCTTTCAATTAGGGTTTTTAGATGGTTTTTATGGCTTTGCTATTGCCATTATTTCTGCACATGCAAAATTCTTAAAATACGCTAAGTATTACCAAAAAAGTAAATTCAAGCAATGAAAGTATTGCATGTAAGCACAGAAAAAGTTTGGAGAGGTGGTGAGCAACAAATCGCTTATCTGATAGAATCTTTACAACAACTAGGTGTGGAAAATGTACTCATCTGCAATAAAAACAGCAAAATGCATCACTATGCTAAAATAAACAAACTAAATTATAGAGCTGTAAGGATTAAGAATTCAATTGACCTTTTAGCAATTAATTCCTTTGTCAAAATTTTTAAAGAAGTAAAAGCTGACATTGTTCATCTACATAACTCAAAGGCTCATACACTGTCTTTATTAGCTAACCTCTTCGTGCCTAAGCAAAAGTTTGTTTTACACAGAAGAGTTTCATTTCCTATCTCTGCAGGTTTTATCAATAAAATAAAATACAACGCTAATTCTTTAAAAAGAATCATTTGTATTTCAAAAGAAATTCAAACTCGTGTCCAAAACATTACCGATATTTCCAAGACTGAGGTTATTTACAGTGGAATCAACCTTGATAAATTCAATAATCCTATAAAAGAAATTGATTTCAGAGATAGATTTCAAATCGACTCCGAACAAATAATTATTGGAGGTGTAGGAGCTTTAAGCATTGAAAAAGATTTTAATACTTTCATAAATACCGCTTCTATAGCTCTAAAAAAGGTTCCTAATTTGTCTTTTTTAATTGTTGGCGATGGACCTGAAAAAGACAAATTGAAAGAGATAATCAACCAATTAGGGTTGAATCAAAAGATAATACTCACTGGTTTTTTAGATAATATTCCCTCATTACTTTCACAATTAGATATTTTCATGCTCTGTTCGCAATCAGAGGGATTAGGAACTAGTTTTTTAGATGCCTTTGCCAGTAAATTACCAGTTGTAGCCACAAGAACGGGTGGTGTGCCTGAAATTGTTATTCACAATAAAACAGGGCTTATTACGGAACCAGGTAATACCGAGCTACTAGCACAATTTATAATCGAGTTGGCACAAAATCCTGAGAAAAGGAAAAAATTAGGAGAATCGGCCAAAAAATTTGTGAAAGATTTCTCAATAGAGGAAATGGCCAAAAGACATTTTAATCTATACAAAAAGATACTGAATTCATGAGTAAAGCCAGTGTGATAATATCTTTCTATAACAGGATAGATCAGCTAAAATTGATCTTAACCGCATTGAATCAGCAAACTTTCTCTGATTTTGAAGTAATTATTTCTGATGATGGCTCCAATAAAGAAGTGGTGGATGAAATTCAAAATATAATAAATCAATATTCATTTGACATTACTCATGTTTGGCATCCCGATAATGGATTTAATAAAACCAAAATCCTCAATAAATCAATTATATCTAGTAAAGCAGATTATTTAATATTTATTGACGGAGACTGTATCCCTGCTAACACTTTTATAGATGACCATCTGAAATACAGCCAAGACAAAAGAGTATTAATAGGGCGAAGAGTCGAGCTATCTCTCAAATTGTCCGAAAAAATTACCTCAGAATATATACAATCAAGGAAGTTTAAATGGTTATCTAGTATTGCTCTTTTGGATAGTTTTAAGAGTGATACCCGTAAAGCGGAGGCTGGTATAAGAATGAGCAGCAAGTGGATAAATGAAAAATTAGGGTCATATAATAAAGGAATATTAGGTTGTAACTTCTCTATTCATAAAACTCTATTACTTGAACTAAATGGATTCGATGAGCGATATATTTATCCTGGGGTAGGTGAAGACACAGAGCTTAGAGAACGCGTACGTCATGCAGGTCTTGAGATTTTTAAACCTAAATTCGCATTAGTTCAATACCATTTATGGCATAAAAAACAAAGCCGATCAGGTCAAGCTGAAAACATGAAATTGCTTAAAGAAACTATGGAAAACAAGTATATTAAAACACCATACGGAATCAATAAAGAATAGCTCACTTTTTTAAGCCAAAAAATTTCTTCAAACGATACCTGAAATATTTCCATTTATAGCTTTTTCTATGCTTGCCCAGAAATAAGAAGTTTTCATTATTCCGAATATTCCCATCAATATAATGTAAAGGAAAGTCATTTTTCCATGCAGCATAGTTAAAGCTTAACTGATCTCTTTTACTCCCTTTTATCAACTCGCCCCACCATGCTTCCATCAATTTAATGACTTCAGGATCATTGTGCTTTCGAATTAAAACTCCAGCAGCAATAAGGCCATTATTTACCGGGTAGCCTTCCGCTCTATACTGTTCAACCTGCCTTCTCATCACTTCCGGATCGTCCTTGAAAAATCCGTTCTCTTTGCCCAATGCAATTATAGCTTCGTATTCATCATAAACACAATTTCTTGAATCGCTACTTTGAGCATGATCAAAAATCACCATTTTCTTCTGACTCAAATGATGGTTTATAAAATCAGTGACATTTCTCCTAACAAGAAAATTTCCGTCCATATAAATTGAATAATCGTAATCACTCAGATACTTATGTGGCAATAATTTAAATTTCCTATTATTTTTTGTATTGTCATCAAATTCAGTTTCTACTTGTATAACTTTCCAAGTTTTGGACTTGAATGGCTGATCCGTAAAACAGATGTAGTCTATACCGTGAATCTTTCTTTGTGGGATGAGATCGTTATAAGGACCAAAAATGGCTGTATATATTACTATTTTATTGCTCATAACAAAAAATGAAGCTTTAGATAAAACTAAAGCTTCATTTCATAAGATAATGGAAATTAATATCTGTAATATTCTGGCTTATATGGGCCTTCAACCGTAACACCGATATATTCCGCTTGATCTTCAGAAAGAGTATCCAATTCAACTCCAATCTTCAATAAGTGTAAAGCCGCAACTTTTTCATCTAAATGTTTAGGTAAAGTATAAACAGCATTTTCATATTTATCCTTGTGTTTCCAAAGCTCAATTTGAGCTAAAGTTTGATTCGTAAATGAATTAGACATTACAAATGATGGATGACCAGTTGCACATCCTAAATTCACTAATCTACCTTCAGCTAATAACACAATCTGCTTTCCAGATTTCATTGTAATTAAATCAACTTGAGGCTTAATGTTATCCCACTCAGCATTATCATGCAACCATGCAACGTCAATCTCATTATCGAAATGACCGATATTACAAAGGATAGCCTTATCTTTCATTAAATCAAACATATCACCTTTGATGATATCTTTATTTCCGGTAGCTGTAACAATGATATCTGCTTCTGGAAGAGCATTAACCATTTTCTTTACTTCAAAACCATCCATTGCTGCTTGTAATGCACAAATAGGATCAATTTCAGTAACAATTACTCTAACGCCAGCACCTCTTAAAGAAGCAGCTGAACCTTTTCCAACATCACCATATCCACCTACAACCGCAACTTTACCAGCCATCATAACATCCGTAGCTCTTCTTATAGCATCTACCAATGATTCTTTACATCCATATTTATTATCAAATTTAGATTTAGTAACTGAATCATTAACGTTAATTGCTGGCATTGGAAGTGTCCCCTTTTTCATTCTTTCATAAAGCCTGTGAACACCTGTTGTAGTTTCTTCTGAAAGACCATTGATACCTTCTGCTAATTCAGGATACTGATCTAATACCATATTGGTTAAATCACCACCATCATCTAAAATCATGTTCAATGGTTTTTTATCTTCACCGAAGAATAAAGTTTGCTCAATGCACCAATCAAATTCTTCAGCAGTCATACCTTTCCATGCAAACACAGGAACTCCTGCTTCAGCAACAGCAGCTGCAGCTTGATCTTGTGTTGAGAATATATTACAAGAACTCCATCTTACTTCAGCACCTAAAGCCGTTAAAGTTTCTATCAATACTGCTGTTTGAATAGTCATATGTAAACAACCCGCGATTCTTGCACCTTTTAAAGGTTGCTCTTTTCCATATTCCTCTCTTAAGGCCATTAAACCTGGCATTTCAGCTTCCGCTAATGTAATTTCTTTTCTACCCCAAGCTGCTAGGGAAATGTCTTTTACTTTGTAATCTTGTGTCTCTATCATTGTATTGTATTTTCTTCTCTAAGAATGCTTTAAGCATTGCAAAATTACCATATAAGTTTTAATTATTAAAGGTTGTAAGTGTTTATTGATCGAAAAGGTTTTCGTTAAGACAAAAGCTTCACTTCTTTAAATTGGTATTTCCTGAAATTTTCGGTTTCATCCTCTATTTCAATCACTCCCTCTGGACTTACTTTTCGAATGATTCCGTTAAACTTTCCAGTAGAATCTTCATAGAAAGCTACTTTATCTTTCAAATAAAGTTTCTCTTCATATAGTTGATGTAAGAGCTTAAAATCTCTGCTTCTCGCTATTAAATAATAATGCTCAATTTTCTCTACAACGCTTAATAAAACCTTTTCCAATTCAAATTTCTTATCAAAAACATTCTTTAATGATGTTGCAGTTGCTAGCAATTCAGAATCTTGATTTACATTAAACCCTATCCCAATAATGCTTTCTGCAATGTTTCCTTTATGTATTGAATTCTCTATTAAAATGCCTCCAATCTTCTTTTTGTTTACAATAAGATCATTTGGCCATTTTACATAAGCTTTTACGGAAGACTCAAATTCTTTAATTACATCCAAAACGGATAGTGAAACTATTCTATTCAGTTCAAATTGTTGACTAGCTAAAAGAAAATTTGGCTTTAAAAAAACTGAAAATGTTAAATTCTCCCCAGGTGGTGAATTCCATTGATTTCCTCTTTGCCCCTTGCCTTTTGTTTGGTGTTCTGTAATGATAATTGCACCTTCGTGAAGCTGTTTTTTGGCAGAGAGTTGTGCCATCAGATCGTTGGTTGAATGACAGCTTGGCAGAGAAATTACTTGTTTCCCTATAAATAAGGTATTGGCAAAGATTTTATGCAATATTATTTCGTAGATTTACAACAAAGAAACATCATAGAGTTGAAACCAAAAAATATTTAATGAATTCAGAAGCTTTAAGCAAAATAGTTGTGCAGGGAATGCAGGAGAAGAAAGCTCAAGACATCACCATTTTAGATTTAACAGATGTTAAAAACGCAGTAGCAGATTACTTTGTGATTTGTTCCGCTACATCTGACACGCAAGTTGACTCCATTTCTGAATCAGTTGAAAAATTCGTTTACAAACAAGCTGATGAAGACGTATGGATGAAAGAAGGAAACAACAATAAGGAATGGATATTAATGGATTTCGTAAATGTTGTTGCCCACATTTTCAAAAGTGAGGTTAGAACTCGTTATAATCTTGAAAACTTGTGGGGTGATGCTAAAGTCACAGAAATAGAAACGGTATAAAAATTTATAATAAACATAATGCTAAATGGTTACGTTATCCATTCAGCATTGTAATAGTTAAATAGTAATGGCAGAAAAACCAAAAGATAGCAAAAGAAAAAAAATCATACCTAAGCCGCCACAAAAGCCAAATTATCAAATATGGGTGATCATAATATTGATCTCAGTTGTGTTTGGTATTTCTTTGTTTAGCGGTAGCAGTAATGCAATAAAGATATCTGAAAAGAGATTTGAAAGAATGTATTTAAGTAATGACATTAAAAAAGTGTTGTTGCTTAAAAATCAAGGTATAGTGGAAGTGTATCTAAAAGAAGATGCACTTCAAAACTCTAAGTATATTCAAGAATTAGAAAATCAAAATCCTTGGAATTATCAACAAGGGCCACATTATTCTTTCGAAATTCCTAGCTTAGATATTTTTGATAAAAACTTCTCAGAATTGGAAAGCCAAGTTCCTGAAGAAGATAGAATTGGATATGAGGTTGAAGAGCGAACTCAGTGGTCTGAAATGTTTTGGAGCTATGGCTTCTTAATATTCCTACTTTTTGGGGTTTGGTTCTTGATGAGAAGAATGTCAGGACAAGCTGGCCCTGGTGGACAAATCTTTAACATCGGAAAATCTAAAGCCGCATTATTTGATGCAGAGAATAAGGTTAAAATCACATTTAAAGATGTTGCAGGTTTAGATGAAGCAAAAGAGGAAGTTGCTGAGATAGTAGAATTCCTTAAAAACCCTTCCAAATTCACAACATTAGGTGGTAAAATACCTAAAGGTGCCTTATTAGTAGGCCCTCCTGGTACTGGTAAAACATTATTAGCTAAGGCGGTTGCTGGTGAAGCAGAAGTTCCATTCTTCTCGCTATCCGGTTCCGATTTCGTTGAAATGTTCGTTGGTGTTGGTGCTGCTAGAGTAAGAGATTTATTTAAGCAGGCTAAAGAAAAAGCGCCTTGTATTGTATTTATAGATGAGATCGATGCAATCGGTAGATCAAGAGGAGGTGGAAGAATGCCAGGATCTAATGATGAAAGAGAAAATACATTAAACTCACTTTTAGTGGAAATGGATGGTTTCTCAACTGATTCTGGGGTCATTATTCTTGCAGCTACCAACAGACCTGATGTGTTAGATTCCGCTTTGATGAGACCAGGTAGATTTGATAGACAAATCAGTATTGATAAACCTGATATCATTGGTAGAGAAGCTATTTTCAAAGTTCACTTAGGTCCATTGAAAGTTTCTAAAGATATAGACGCTAAGAAGTTAGCTGCTCAAACACCAGGATTTGCTGGAGCCGAAATTGCAAATGTTTGTAATGAAGCTGCCTTAATAGCTGCTCGTAGAAACAAAAAAGCAGTGGATATGAATGACTTCCAAGACGCAATCGATAGAGTGATTGGTGGTCTTGAGAAGAAAAACAAAATCATTTCTCCTGATGAGAAAAAAATTGTTGCCTATCACGAAGCAGGGCACGCAGTTGCAGGTTGGTTCTTGGAGCATGCAGACCCATTGGTAAAAGTTAGTATCGTGCCAAGAGGTATTGCTGCATTGGGTTATGCTCAATATTTACCAAAAGAACAGTTCTTGCATCAAACAGAGCAACTTTTTGATGAAATGTGTATGGCTTTAGGTGGTCGTGCTGCTGAAGAAATCGTTTTCGGAAAGATCTCAACTGGTGCACTTAGCGATTTAGAAAGAATTACTAAAATGGCTTACAGTATGGTAAGTGTATATGGTATGAATAGCAAAATTGGTAATGTTTCTTTTTATGATTCTAAAGATGGTGGCGATTATAAATTCACCAAACCTTATTCTGAAGAGACGGCCAGAGTAATTGATGAAGAAGTAGGTAAATTAATTGCTGAGGCATATAAGGCAACTAAAAAATTACTTACTGAGAAAAGGAATGAGTTAGAAATTTTAGCTCAGCAGTTACTTGAAAAAGAAATTTTATTCCAATCTGATTTAGAAAAATTAATTGGGAAAAGACCATTTGAGCATCAAACTACTTATGAGGCATATACTAATGGGAAGAAATCAGAAGCTGCAGAGAAGGAAAAGAAAGAAAAAGCTGAAAAAGAAGAATCAGTTGTAGAGGAATCTACAACGAGTTCGAAAGAGTCTTCTGATAACGCAGAAAATAAATCAGAAGAATAAAAAAATAAACACTTAATTTTAATAGCCTTGCTTTTATAGTGAGGCTATTTTTTTGAGTAATATTTAAGCTTATTTCCTAATCTATTACTAACAGAAAGTGGAATAGACTCTGATTCTAATATCTCTCCATTTTGATCAACAATACTATAAAAAGGAAATTCTCTAATTTTTAATGACTTTCGGTAAATGCTATTTCTGAAAGCCTTTTCTTCTTGAGGAAATAAATGGTGACCTGAAATATTATTTTGATAGACAAAGGACTTTGTTTTTTCTGGTTGTTCATAGGCATCTATACAAAGATGAATGAAATTATATGTTTGATCGAATTCATCTTTAATTTCATTTAATAAACTAAATTCAGAATTCATACCTCTATCCCATGTAGACCAGAAAATCAGGAGACTTTTCTTTTCATTTCCATCTCTTAACAGATATGCTTTTAAAGCATCATCTATATCCAATCCAAAAATAAAATCAATTTCAGAGTTTAAAATGGTATTCTGAATAGCCTTTTTTTGAATTAATGATTCTGCAATCTCTATCTCTCTTGGACTTAATTTACTTTCATATAATCTAAGATTGGCCTTTAAATCACTTTCCGTTAGGGTAGAATTAAAAAAATGATGAAAAGTTAATAATTTGGATTCAGGCAAACTGAAATCCTTTTCAATTTGGGCTTTAACACGAGGATTATCTAAGCCCTTGAAACTAGTTGTATGAAAGTACTTATAATACAGCTTATAAAGTAAATGCCAGTATTCAATATAAGAAGGGACAAAATGAATATATTCATCCTCTATAGTTGAGTCAAAATTCTCAATTGCATAATTGAATAGTTTTTTTGCTGATTTTTTATCCCAAACAATGGTGCTATAAGAATTATCTGAACGATAGTCATCATTATTATTTGCCAGTTTTAATAAACTATCCACAGCAAATTTATAATACATATCTAACGTATGAATTCGGTTCAATTCTGTTGATTGATCACTAAAATCTTTTTTATACCATTCCTGTTTTAGAAGTAGTAGATACCCACTTTGCTTACTTATTCTTTCTAAATCAATTTCTATATCATGACTAAGATTCTCAATCCATAAATAGTAATCCTGATTCCTATAATTTAAAGTATAGAAATGATATATTTTATCATCATTGATATTAAAAACAGTTGATTCAGGATACTCAAATTGAGCTTTGATTATTAGAGCTGTTGGATATGCAGCATCAGAAAGCTTAACCTTATGAGATGACTTATGCAAAAAGCTTACGGTATTAGCCGATATACTAAGTGTGTATACAGTAAAAGTTAAAAGAATAAATATAGATTTCACCTATCCACTATTTATATAATTAAAAGTAAAAATATAAATATTTAACTATAAGTAGGTGTTGAATACTATATTATATTAATGAGCCTTAAATAATTTCCTATAAATAGGTTTTCTGTAAGCAAATTGAAGAAGTAAAACTGGATATAGTATAAAATCGAATAAAATAAAGGGCGATTTGAAGGTGATATCATCTATTATATTTGAGGTTTGCTCAGAAGATTTCTCAACTATATGATGATGTTTCCAATACTTAAGAAAAAAAGGAAGTTTCTCACCTTCATCAATAAATTCAAAAACTGAATCGTCAGTATTATCAAAAGTGATTCTGCTAATCCAATCCTGTTTGAAAAGAATAAAATTTAATTGAAGATGTACCTTATCTCCTTTTTCAGAGCCTCCAAATTCTTTCAACTTTACAGGAGGAAATGGAGGATTTAATGACAAAAATAGCTTTTCATTAAATCCTTCCTTTACTTTTAAATATCCTTGACTTACCTGCGTTTTTAATTTTATATGCATAAACAGGAAATCAAAAATCCGTAGAAATGTTTTAAACTACTCTTTATATTTTGAGCCATATGTGTGCGTAATCACTTTTTTCTCTCCTAACCTGACTTCGAATAATTTATCATATTCATTTTCTGAAATTTTTTCCTGAGGACGCTCTAATCCTAAAGCTTCAATTTGTTCAAGAATCGTATTGCTATGCCCAGATATTAAAATTGTATCTACTTTCATTTCTTTCAGCTGAGAGGCAAAAGCTTCTAAATCTTTTGCATCATAAATAGCAATCTTTTTATTCTGATCTTCTGCAATGGGTTTAACTGTCTCCTTCGTACGAACAAAATCTGTTGAAAAAATAGAATCCACTTGAATATCTTTAAACCAACTTACTAAATCAACAGATCTAATAACTCCATCAGTTGTTAATGCTGGGTCATTTTTGGGGACTGTATCTTTTTCTGCATGACGAACTAGATAAATAACTTTGCCGTCATTTGAATTACTACAAGCCGTTATAAAAAATGCTAAAAATATAATAGCGATTAAATTTCTCATACTCATTATTATTTATTTACACTTTAGGGAATGCCACTATAAATTTAGCTCCCTTTCCTAATTCACTTTCACACCAAACACTTCCATTCATTTCTTCAACATATTTTTTTACAATGGATAAACCCAATCCTGTTGAAGTTTCATCTCCTGTTGGCTTGGCAGTTAATGTCATGTATTTAGTGAAGAGTTTTACTTTATCTTTTTCAGATATCCCCGGCCCTTCATCTTTCACATAAATATGATGAAATTCATGATGGGTTTCCGTACCAATGCTCACTTTACTTCCTTTTGGTGAAAATTTTAAGGCATTACTTATTAAATTTTCAAATACTTGTTTTAGGAAAAATGAATCTACCATTACATTTTTCCCAAAATTTATCTTTGAGCTATCGATTGTAATATTTTTTGACTCAGCTTTTTCTTTAAATTCAGAAACGGTCTCTTTTAAAACTCTAGAGATATCCACCTCTCTAATTTTATAATTTAAACTCTTCTTCTGAATGGATTCTAAATCTAATATACGTTCTACCAATTCCTTTAAATGCGCATTCGAATATTCTAATTTTTCAAAGATATCTGACTCTTCCTTATCCCACTTTTCACTTTTAAAACTTAACAAGGTAATTAAGCCAGTCATCTGATTTATAGGACTTTTTAAATCATGGGCTACAATTCCAATTAAATCATCTTTTTGCTTGTTAAGGTCAGTAAGCTCTTTGTTTTTTATTTGTAGCAATTGCCTCTGATGAGATACTTCATCTTTATTTCTATTCAACTCCACTAAGGTTTCCTGCAACTGTTGTGACTTTTCTTTCAGCAATATATTATCACGATGACGTATACGGTTTGACCTAACTAATAATATAGTAATGATAACAACAAATACTAAACTGACACTTACTGATACTATAATGGTCCATTGTTGTTCTTTTTGCTTTTCAGATGCTATCAAACTCTGGCTTTGAATTTCTTTTTCCTTGTTTAAGAAAGCAATTTCATCGGCTCTATCCGAAACATTATCACCTGCTAATCCCCATATCAACTCTGAATAATCATTTCCTAAATATCGCCTAATTATCTTATCTGCCTCCGCCCTATAAAGATAGCTTTCAAAATAATTCTGAATAGATTTATCCCATCCTTTATTAAGTTGATATATAAAACGGTATCCATCCCTCTTGACTTGAAATTTACTATGTCGCTTAACTGGGTATCCTTTACCAATTTCAATCACATAAAAGGGAAGCCCTACATATCCTACCATTTCTTTGTTTCTACTTACCAAACGAATAATATCTTCATCATTGGGTACATCAACATAATTTAAGTCTAAATCAAATTTTTCACTTAAACGATCTAAATCTGTTTTATAGGTTGTACTTGACATTGTAGCTGCTTCAAATCCATCTATATGGCTTTTCAAATTCCGACCATCCTTTAAAAACGGGACTGATAAATGAGTAATGAAAACACTTACATCTGGCATGTAAGAATAAGAAAAGCCAACTAGTTTTGATCTCTCATCTGTTTTGGAGATAACTGACACTCCAAATGAAGGGACATCAGATTTTTTAACATATTCAAATACTGAATCAAAAGTGGGTACCTGCTCCCATTCTACAAAAAGCTTAACAGAATATTTTTTTTCTATAAAGCGGAGGTAGGAATCCATCATCTCCTTTTCAATACCAAGTAAATTCCCTATATCATCTTTGTAGATAAAAGGTTCTATGGGATAATAAAATACTTTCACCTTGGCTGAACCTTCATCAACCATTTCCTGAAATGATTGTCCATTAACAGAAATAGCCAATAAAAAGCATAATGACCATATGGTGAAATATTTCTTCAAACAGATTAGACGTTTAATATATTAAATTAAGCAGAATGCAATTCATAAAAAAAATAATTACGCTTTTATGAATATAATTCTGATACGATTAATCTGAAAGATATAATAATTAAAAGAAAATGAAATACAATATTTAGGATTATGAGGTATAAAATCGATAAACCATCGAAATTGAACGAATGCTTATTTCTTAATCATTATTTGTAAAATCACCATTCTTAATAGCCCTAAATATTTCTACCCAAGACATCGGATTTAGTAAAGGATTAATTCTTACTGAATTTTTAGTTTGGTCATAAAAAGCCTGTTGCTGAACAAACCATCTATGATTCATTGAACCATCCGCTGGAAGAGTTTTATACATTTCCTGAAGAGTAGCAGGATCTAAATTTTTATTAATATTACTGTATTCACTAGGTAGTCTAACGGCTAGTACGGCCTTTTTAAAGGCTTCAGCGGTTGGAGGCATATTGTAAACCTGAACCTCATTTAACATTTCAGTATCTTGTTCTAGTTGAAAAACAACTCTGAGGGTAGAAGTCTTAATTTCTGGAACTACATAAGTTGCTTTTTTAAACCCTACCGCACTAATTACCAAGCTGTCTCCTTCTAAAGCTGGCATAGAAAAGAATCCATATTCATTTGTAGAAGTACCTCTTCCATATACTGGAGTATAGATGTGTACACCAGGAATACTTACACTATCCTGATCTAAAACAACCCCCGTAAATTGTATTACCTTATCCGATTTTTCTTCTTCTTGCGAAAAACCAAAAAAGGGAACGAATACAATCAATAAAAGTAATATGGATTTCTTGAGTGACATCTTCTACAAATATAATAGATAAATGCGAATAACTGAAAAAATTAATGCATAGCAAGAACTTCATTCAATTAATCTTCCTTCAGTCTAACGACTTAAGTATTCATTAGTTATAGACCTTTTCAATTATTTATAAAAATGTAAATTCAATAAAAAATTAAGATCTGTCATAGAAACAAGTTTTCATTAAAACTTAACAGGAAATAGTGAATCTGATGACCAATTATTCGGTTAATCATATTACATTCATGGTTAATTAATTTTATGAGACTAAAGAATTTTACATTAAATTTTAGCGTTCAATTTTATAAGTGTTTGTCTGATGATTCAAGGCTTAGATTATTGTTTTTAGTTCATCAGAACCAAGAAATGTGTATATCAGATCTTGAATTAATATTAGACTTCACGCAAGCCAAAACGTCCAGACATTTAACTTACTTAAAAAACAATGGAGTGTTGAATTCAAAGAAAGTAGATCAGTGGGTGTTTTATTATGTAAAGGAAGAGGTGAAGGATTTATTGGCACAGACCTTTAAATTTGTGGAAAAGGATCAACAGCTTCAAAAAGATTTAGAAACGTTCAAAGTAATGTATACCAACAGAACTTTAGCATTAAACAAATTACACAGCAAAAAATGGGTAAAATAAATCAATACAAACACATATTTTTTGATTTAGATCATACGCTTTGGGACTATGAGAAAAATTCTGAAGAAGTATTAAATGAATTATTTCTAAAATATCAACTTGAAAAACTAGGAGTCATTAGTTGTAATCATTTTCAAGAATGCTTTGAGCATATCAATAAAGATTTATGGAATGAATTCAACAAAAATAAAATCAATAGAGATACCATCAGAGAGCAAAGGTTTTTAAGAATTTTAAATCAATTTCAAATTGATGATGCTGAATTAAGTAGTAAACTATCAGATGAATATTTAATGCTTTGCCCTACTAAACCACATTTAATGCCCTTTACCATTGAAGTTCTTCAGTATTTGAAGGAGAATTACCAATTGCACATTTTAACAAATGGCTTTAATGATGTGCAAAAAATTAAATTGGAGAAATCTAATCTTCATCCATACTTCGCTACTGTTGTAACCTCTGATAGTGCGGGTTATAAAAAACCCATGACCTCAATTTTTAAATATGCTGTTGAAAAAGCAGATGCAAGAATAGAAGAATCAATCATGATCGGGGACAACTTACAAACTGATATTTTAGGAGCTCGCAACTTTGGAATGGATACAGTTTATTACAATCCTGGTAAAGAAAAACATAAATCAAGAGTGACTCACGAAATTGATTGTTTAAGTCAATTAAAAACTATTTTTTAATTGCTTATTTGATAACTGAACATCTAATTACACGTTCAATTGCTTTGTATTCAAATTATTGGAATAATAATTGTTAGGTATTTTACAAAAGCACTAGATTCTATCAACTAAAATTAACGGCAAAATGCTAAAGATATTTTTAACTACCATTTTTTCATTTTTATTCCTTTTAGGCCTCACAGCTCAAAACATACAAGTTAAAAATTCAGGCTTCGGAAAAGGCGAAAATGCCATAATATTGCTTGATAGTGGTTATAGCAAATACAATGAAAATTTTGAACTAATTTTCACTCATACTACTAAAATTGAAATTCTTAAAGAGGCAGGCTTATCATGGGCAAAAGTAATGATTCCGTATAGCGATGAAGATTCACTTATTTTTATCCAAGGCCAAACCTATAATTTAGATGAAAATAGAAGTTTATTGATAGATTCATTGAGTACATCAGATATTGAATCTGAAAAAGATAATGGTTTTATTAAAAACTATTTTGAATTACCCAATGCAAAAGTTGGGAGTATTGTTGAATATAGCTATCAAATTAAAATTAAAGATTGGCAACAACTTAACACCTGGTATTTCCAAAATGATATACCAGCTTTGAAATCAACCTATACTACAGAAGTTCCAAATTATTTACTTTTCTATAAATATTTAGAGGGGTCTATTAGCTTAAGTGATTTTAACAGACGTACTGTAAAAAAGATCATTTCAAACAAGCAAACAGACGTATTAATAGAGGATTTTGTTATGGATAGTGTACCTGCTTATGTGGAAGAAGAAGATGTACCAGGAGGAGATTATTTCATTTCTAAATTAAAATTTAAACTTGCTGAATATACGTTACCCAGAAATAATACTGAATTTTTATTGCCTCAAAACTATGAAGAATTAGCTTACAATTGGGCCGGTTCTCCTTTCTTTAGAGATGTTTATAGAAGGAGTAGTTATCTTCAACCTACAGTCGATAAAATTTATCACCCTGACTTATTAAAGTTAGATGTAATCAGAGGATTTTACTTTTTCATGAGAAATAATTTCACGGTAGACTTCTCATTTAATGATAAAAGTTTGGAAGAAGCATTTAACGCCAGAAGAGGGACGCCTCAACAAATTAATATGCTTTTAACAAAGCTTTTAAACCAATCAGGTTTAGACGCTTATTTAGTGGCTTTGAGTTCAATGGATAATAGGCCTACTTATCCTGATAATCCTTATTTCGAACTTTTTAATGCTTACATAAGCTTGGTACGCTTAAATGGTAAAAATTATTTGTTGGATGCCTCAAATAAGAACCTATTATTCAATATGCTTCCTCCAAATTACATAACAAATGGTGGATTAGTAATTTCAGAAGATGCGCCTGGTTTTATTCCTCTTGATTTTAATTTTGAAGACAAGGAGTTTATAACTGGAAACTTTACTATTACCGACTCTGCTTCAATTGTAGGTGATTACGAAGTGAAAAGAGAAGGGTATGCAGTCTACGCTTTTGATTCTCGCTTTTTAAACAGTAATAGAAGTTATAATGATTACCTCATAGAAACCATATTCGAAAATATGGATTGGAATATTAAAAAACATGAAATTAAAGATGAATTTGATGAGAATAAAGAACTTAAAGAATACTTATCATTTGAAAAACCTGCTGATTCAATAGCTAAAAACTATATGGAAATAAAACCTGTTATTTTCAACGAATTTCCTGAAAACCCACTTAAAGCAGATGAAAGGCAAAATCCTGTAACTCTATATACTCCCTATATCAGGAAGGCGAGTTTTACTTATACTTTACCCGATGGCTGGCAGGTTTTAAGATATCCTGAAAACAAAAGTATCGCCTTAGAAGATGGTAAGGGGAAATTTTTATATGAATACAGAAAAGTAGAAAACGCGATAAAAATTTCTTATACAATTGATTATGATCAAGTAATTTACATGCCCGATGAATATTCAATGATAAAAACATTCTTTCAGGAAATATCAGATGCCTTAAGCCAGGAAATTATTATAATTCGATAAGTTACTGTGATCTCTTAGATATAATAAACTTTCAGCTACTATATCGCCCATTGATTTGCATCTATTGAAAGATTCATGTTTATAGTGATCTGCCAATTCAGCTTTGAGATTGGCAACGTTTTTAGGAATTGATAAGGTATCTTTTCGCATTGATTTCATCAGTTCCTTTAGGTTTCTTTCAGAAGCTTTCATTCTATTCAAAATTAAGGTACGCTCTTCCTTTTGATACTGTTTAACAGTAGTGGGAGTCATTAATTCAAGACCAATTTCTATGATCGGGTTATTTTGCTTGAAATATTGCGGCATGTAAACTGCTTTTCTTCCCTCATAGGATTGCTGATCAAAATCAATCGATTTAATTCTGTAATGTATTTCTTCAAAATCAGGGGTTATATCAATTACAAAATTACTAGAATGCATATCTCCTAATAAACGGACAAAGCAGCGCTCTGTAAATTTAACAAATTCCTTGGCCAATCGAATTTTATTCAGCTTACCATCATTCATATAATTTTTTATGAACTGATCACCTGGAATCCCTGGGATATGTTCTTCTATCAGAGTATTGCCATTTACGATATAACTCATTCTATTTGGTGACAACAGATGCTCTAATTCTAAGCCATATATTCTGGAAGCATCTGCTTTTTTAATGTAGAAATAATCGAAGTTATCATTGATCTTATTTACAATCCGAACTCTGAAAGGGTAGGTATTTCCATAAGTACATGCATCTACTCTGTCCACATAAAGATGTTCCATAACAGACAAATCCCCATCGGCTTTTAATATGGCGTAAATATTTTTTAAGCCATAATAAATATGCTTCATATCATCTTGAGAGAAAAATAAGGTTTCCCATAGCGTATCATTGTCATCGCTATCATAGAGGGGGATTGCATTTTCCGCTCTAGTGAGATCATCATACTTGATGGGAATATCTACATGCCTCCCATTCTGATGCAAATATTTCATTAAATTATCACTTACCGGAAATATATTCTTCTTCTTACTGATTAAAGCCATATTCGAATATAAAGCCTTTTCAGCAAAAATTTATCATGCAGTCTTCTTACGTAATTTAAAATCTTCTGATGTATTATTTAAAATGGAATCAATTTCTATCTCTTGTAGTTTTTTATTTATTGATTTATCTGATGAAGTATCAGCATAATAAACTAGTGACCAATTACCATCCCGATCTTCTGCAAGTGCACTCATACTTTCTACCCAATCTCCAGAATTCATATAAATGATCCCGTTAATTTCCTTTAAAGCTGCCTGGTGGATATGACCACAAATAATACCATCGCAATCTTTAATTTTAGCTATTTCTGTCAACTGTTTTTCAAAATCATCTATATAAGAAACCGCTGATTTAACTTTCGATTTAACTACTTGACTTAAAGAATAATAAGGCAAGCCTTTTTTTCTTCTATATTGGTTATAAAGTGAATTGACCCAAAGCAAAAAGGTATATCCTACATCTCCAAGTTTTGCCACCCATTTTAAATTAGTGGTTATGGAATCAAAAATATCACCATGAACAACATAAAATTTTTTGCCATTACTTTCAATCGTTAAATCTCTTGTAATGGTTAAATTCCCAACTTTAAAAGGTAGAACCTGATCTAAAAAATCATCATGGTTTCCTCTTAGATAGATCACTTCTGTTTTATGATCCTCAATCATTTTTAAAATTCTATTAAAGAATCGGGTATGTTTGCGTTTCCATGTGCCGTATTTTTTGAGTTGCCAACCATCAATTATATCTCCATTCAATATTAATCGATCACAACTGCATTGCTTTAAGAATTTCACTAATTCTTTAGCTTTTGAGCCTTTAGTGCCTAAGTGCACATCGGAAATCACTAGTGTTTTGTAATGTGTTATCATAACCTCTTTTGGTTTCTTAAAGGTCATGATTGATTATTACTTGTTGTTTATCAACTTATTAAAGAATTAAAAAGGAATAGATTGAGTTAGACTCAAGAATAAATATTGAAATAAAAATTGAGCAACATTAAATTAATATATAAAAGCTTAACATTAATGATTGCATAGCATCACCTTTCCTTTATCACAATACCTCTTCGCTGCACAGAACTGAACTGTATGAAACCTAATGGTAGGTTTTCGGGATTAGTCAAATTTTTAATGTTGGTAGTAGGGTTTACCGGTGGCGGACTGAATACCCCTCCATCATTAAATAGTAGATTTATGAACTCAACATAATATTGATACATATCTTCATTTAAAGTATACAGTTCTAGCCCTACTGAATCTTCAGGTTCAAAAGAACCTGGTACTGGAAGCGCAACAAACTCTTTCCCGAAAAATTCTGAACTTAGTACTGAATTTGAAAAGTCACCTCTCGAATTTTGAAGTGTATCATTTACGGTAACATCAAGCTTAAAATATTCAATCCCCTCATTGTTGAGTTTACCATTTACAAACATAAAATAGCCTTCTCCAAAAGAAGGTTGACCAATTGCTTGTAATTCCTCATTTGATAAATAATATAAGGAATCTAATGTAGCATTTTGCAATATTACTCCTGTTGCTTCTAAAAGCTCCCCTTTTGCCTCTATTTGAAGCTTATATTCTTCTCCCATGCTTAAAGCAACTTGAGTAGAAGTGATATAAGAACTATCCTCATTATTGTAAACAAAATTAACTATAAGGTTATTCTTGGAATCCAATAAACTAACCTCTGCATCTTTAAAGGGCTCTAAATTCCCAGTATCATAGAAGTTTAAAGTCTCAGATATTTTAATTCTCTGAAATGATGCCTCATCCAGTAACTTCCCTTCAATTACTAACCTTTTTTCCGATTGTGTTAAATCAACATCAATGATCTCTTGACAGCTCCAGCTTAAAAGAACTGTAATCAATAAACTCACTATTTTTAGTCTGTTCTTTTTCATCAGTTAAAAGAAAAATTATAGGTTACAGAAGGTATTATTCCGAATAAGGCCGTTTTAACAGCTGCGGGTCTTGTACTTGTGATTGGACCATCTTCAGAAGAATCGAAAGTGGGATCATTATTATTTACCTGTCGGAATTCAATAGAAAAAGGATTCTTACGATTATAAACATTATAAAAAGAAACATTAATTTCATGATTAAACTTTTCCGATCTGCTTTTTAAATCGTAATTAAATCCAAGGTCTAATCTGTGGAAATCAGGCATTCGGCTCGTATTTCTTTTGGAGTCATCATAGTAAGGGATATTCTGTCCGTTTACAATATACCTTCCTTGTGGAAATGTAACAGCCGCCCCGGTTGAATACACCCAGTTTCCAGATAATGACAATCTTTCAGAAAACTTATGAGATAAAACCAAGGCAATATCATGAGGCTTATCGTATCGAGCCAAGTAGGGCTCTCCACTAGCTACTCCTTCAATTTGCCTTTGGGTTCTTGAAAGTGTATAACTTAACCAGCCACTTGTTTTTCCAACATTCTTCCTGAGCATGAATTCAGCTCCATAAGACCAAGCGATACCATCAGCTACTGCTGTTTCAATTCTATCATTTAATAATACATCTTCACCAGGAAGAAAATCAACAACATTTTGCAACCATTTATAATAACCTTCTACCGAAACTTCCCATGCATTATCCTTGAGATTTTTGAAATACCCTAAAGCCACTTGATCCCCTATAACAGGTTTAACATGATAATCTGCAGGAATCCATCTATCTGTTGGAAATCCAGCAGTTGAATTACTCGCTACTTGAAGATATTGCCTCATTCGATTATAAGAAGCTTTTAAGCTTGTAGTAGAATTCACTAAATATCTAATCCCTAATCTGGGCTCAAAGCCACCGTAATATTTAACCAGCTCTCCATTACCATAAGCTTCGGTTCGAATCTCATTTTCAGGGCTTTTCCTTAGGCCTTCTTCATAAATAGAAACAGAGTCTGGCCCAATCTTGGCAAAAGAAGAATACCGAATTCCATACTCCATACTCAATTTGTCCGAAATGGTATGTTGATTACTTATATACAAAGCAGTTTCAACTGCATAATCATTTTGGAGATTGAAGCTTTGAATATTATTATCCTGAGAAGTGATTTCAGCAGGAGCGAAAATGTGGTAGATAGCATTAGCCCCAAAAAACAAGGTGTTATTATTATTTAAAAAGTAATCGAAATCAAACTTCAGATTGTACTCTTCTAATCCTGACTTCCAATTAAATCCAGTTCCAGCAGAGTTGACATCAAAACCATAATTGTAATTACTATACAATAGGGTTGTGTTTAAGAAAAGCTTATCGTTAAATAGATGATTCCAACGCGTTGAAACGGTTGAATTTCCCCAATCAAACCCAAAAAGATCTTGAAAACCTAGCTTATCTCTTCCAAAGTAGCCAGAAACAAATACTTTATCTTTATCACTAAATCTGTAATTAAACTTGGTATTAAAATCATAAAAATAGAGTGTATTATTTCTTAAGTTTTCATCCTGTGCAAAAGTTAAAAACACATCTGCATAGGTTCTTCTACCAGAAAGTAAGAGAGAAGATTTATCTTTAACTACTGGAATTTCTGCCGTTAATCGACTGCTAATACTTCCAATACCTCCTGATGCTTCAAATTCTTGATTATTTCCTTCTCTCATTTGAATATCCAAAATAGAGGATATTCTACCCCCGTATTTAGCGGGAATTCCTCCCTTATATATTTCAACATTTTTAACAGCATCAGGATTAAACACAGAAAAGAAGCCCAGCAAATGGCTTGCATTATAAACAGTGGCTTCGTCTAATAAAATTAAGTTTTGATCTGAACTTCCTCCTCTCACAAACAAACCTGAAGTTCCCTCCCCAGCAGTGGAAACACCTGGCAATAATTGCAATGATTTAACCACATCTACTTCACCAAACAAGGCTGGAATCGATTTTATCTTTTTAATGTCTAACTTCTCAACGCTCATTTTAACAGAACTTACGTTTTCATCTGAGCGGGTAGCAGTTACCACTACTTCATCCAAACTTGAAGCCTCCTCCTTTAAATTAAAGTTTATAGAAATATCTTTATCAACAGTTATGTCAACTTGCTTAGTCTCATATCCAACATAACTGACCATTAATGTGTAGGATCCTTTGGCAAGTTCAAAGGAATAATAACCATAAACATTAGTGGCCATTCCAGTCCCTGGATTATTCTTATCTACTACGGTTGCACCAATTAATACTTCACCAGAGCCTGCCTCTTTTACATAACCGCTGACAGAAAATTTTTGAGCATTGAGTTGAAGGCTCAAAATGAATGAGAAAAAGAAAACTAAGTATTTAATAATATGATTCATAGGGTTCTTTAAAATCCAGGAATTATCCCGCAAAAACGCATTTTAACATTTATAGTTGATTATAATTAAATAAACAGGGGATTGTTTATATGGAAGGTTGATATTCAAGACAAATAAAAAAACCGATAGCTCTTTTACATTACTATCGGCTGTTAATTCTTTCAAAGAATTTATGATTATTCGGCTGAGTGTACCTTTTCATCAATATATTTAACTGCCTCATTGATAGTTGAAAATTTTTCGGCATCCATATCTGGAATTCTAATATTAAAATGTTGTTCGAATTCCATTACTAATTCTGCATAATCCAGAGAATCAATTCCTAAATCTTTTATAAAACTGGCATCCGCTGTGATTTCTGAACTCGCTATACCTAACTTATCAACTAATATATTGGTGATAGTTTTTTGGATTTCTTCTTTCGGCATTTTGGTTACTTTTTCCACAAATATACTTTTTTAAGGGGTAATCACTAAAATTTTAATGTAAACTCTGTACCTTCTCCTAACGTAGATTGAACAGATATATTTCCCTGATGCTTTCTCATAATCTCTTTAGACAAGCTCAGACCAATTCCTGATCCATTTTTCTTTGTTGTAAAAAACGGAATGAATATTTTCGTTAAAGCTTCTGGTTCTATTCCTACACCATCATCCTTAACACTTATTACGACTCTTTTTTTCGTGTCGAGGTTGGAACTTATCCATATATTTTTTTCAAGCTGCTCGGAATCAAAAGATTCAGAAGCATTTTTTACGAGATTAATTAAAACTTGTTCAATTAATTCACGGTCAATTGGAATTTCCCCTATTTTTTCATCAAATGATTTATGGATGGTGACAGATTTCTCATTCATGTCTTTACTCATAAGTAACATAATACCTTCTAAAACAGTATTGATATCTTCATTTTTAAGTTTTGGATTTGGTGTATGAGTCAAATTCCTAAATTCATTTAAAAATCGAATTAACCCTTCACTTCTGCTTTCAATGGTTTTTAATGAATACATTAAATCATCCATATCATCTTTCTGAAGTGGTACAGCATTATCTTGGTTTACCTTATAATCGGAAAGCATTTCTCTTGTTGTACCGGTAAGAGATGAGATTGGCGTTACAGAATTCATAATTTCATGAGTAAGCACTCGAATTAAATTCCTCCAAGCTTCCATTTCCTTCTCATCCAATTCAGTCTGAATATTTTGGAGTGATACTAATTTAAATTGCTTATTATGAAGTTGTAACTCTATTGCATAAACTGACAGTTGCCTGCTTTCTTCTCCAATATTTACTTGAACTAATTTACTCCCTCCCGTTTTTAGCTCACGAAAAGTAGAAACTAGCTCCTCATTAATTTTAGTAAGTTGTTGAATATTATTTACCTGATAAGTAGTATTTAAAAGCTTCTTAGCAGCAAAATTATAAAGTTGAATATCTCCAGTTTTATTAAAAGTTATGATTCCAATCCCTACATGTTGTACTATATTCCTGAAATATTGGTATTCTTCTTCTTTCTCCTTTTGCCTCTCTCTAATTGAATTCAATATAGAATTAAATTGAGTTCTTAATAATTCGTTCTCTTCCGTAGATTCATTAGGTAAATCAGCCTGTTTTATCTGCTCTAAAAAACGAATGATAGAAATCTCATTTCTAGCTTGTTCCTTGAAAAATGCTCTCCCTTGAATAATCACTAATACAAAAAAGACCAACCCTAAAAATACTGAACCACCGTCAACAGAAACAAAAGCCCACACAAAAATGGTTATGCTGATGAGTAATAAGCGTATTATGAATCGCTTTAAAAGTGGATTATTGAAGGTCATATTTGCTTAATCTTCTGTATAATGAAGCTCTGGTTAATCCCAACTCCTCAGCTGCTTTAGAAATATTCCCTCCATGAATTTGAATTGCTTTTTGAATGGTTTGTTTTTCTACATCCTCTAAATTAAAACTATCGTCAAGCTTAGATTGAGCACTGGAGCTGCTATTTTTTGAAAGAAAAAAGAAATCATCCGCTTCTAGCATATTTCCATCAGCCATAATTAATGCTCTTTCAATAGCATGTTGCAATTCTCTGATGTTTCCTGGCCACTGGTATTTTTGTAATAATCGTAATGCATTAGGGCTGATCTTCATCTGATCCTTTTTATACTTTTTAGCATACATAGAAATAAAATGGTCCGCTAACAATGGAATATCTTCTACTCGTTCTCGCAAAGCAGGTAAATGGATTTCAACCGTGTTTATTCGATATAATAAATCCTGGCGAAAATCACCTTCATGAACTCTTGCATCTATATCTTCATTCGTGGCACAAATTAATCGAGTATCAAAGGGAATAGCTTCATTACTACCTAATCGAGTAACTGTTCTACTTTGTAATACATTCAGGAGTTTTGCTTGAAGCGGTGCACTTAAATTCCCTATCTCGTCTAAAAAAATGGTTCCTTTATCTGCAATTTCAAATCTCCCGGCTCTATCAACTTTTGCATCTGTAAACGCACCTTTTTTATGTCCAAAAAGTTCACTTTCGAATAAGGAATCTGTTAGAGCTCCCATATCCACACTTACAAAAGAATGATCCTTACGATTAGATTTTTTATGAAGGGCTCTGGCAATTAATTCCTTTCCAGTTCCATTTTCACCCAATATCAAGACATTAGCATCAGTAGCAGCAACTTTATCTATTATGGTAAATACGTTTTGTAAAGCCTTACTTTCTCCAATAATAGATTTGAATGGAGCGTCAATCGATTCTTGAAGTTGCTGTTTTTCCTGCTCTAGTTTACTCACTTGATTATAGGAATTTTTCAATTGTGCTGCAGCGTGAATTGTAGCAACTAACTTTTCATTTTGCCATGGCTTTAATACGAAATCAGTTGCTCCTTTTTTTAATGCATTAACTGCTGTTTCAACGTCTCCAAATGCAGTGATTAAGATGACTACCGCTTTAGGATCTTTTTCCTTGATTTGTTCCAGCCAATACATCCCTTCTTTGCCGCTGGTTGTATCTTGACTGAAATTCATATCCAGTAGAATTACATCATAAGTAGCTTGATTAAGTAAGAAAGGAATTTTTCGAGGATCCTTTTCAATCATAACTTCTTTTACATGTTTTTTGAGCAACATTTTCGCTGCAAACAAAACATCTTCATCATCATCGATTATAAGTACTTTATTAATTTCTTTGTCCATGTTTTCGAATTATAAGATCATTAGGATAAAAATAATGCCAGAGAGAAAACACCCCTTTTATGATACAATTTAGGAATATGCTTGGAATAATTGTTCGAAATCGAACATAATTGTTACGAATCTGAACGATTTTAGGATAAAAGCCAGAATATTTTTTCTTTAGGGAATGATAGTGGTAACTTTGTGGTTTATAAAAGGAAATTACAAAAGCAAAAATTATGTCAACAGCAAAAAAAGGCGACAAAGTAAAAGTTCACTACACAGGCAAATTAACAGACGGTACTGTTTTCGATAGCTCTTTAGAGAGAGAACCTATCGAATTCGAATTAGGTGCTGGTCAAATGATTGCCGGTTTTGACAAAGCAGTAGATGGGATGGCTATTGGAGACAAGAAAACAACTGATATCCCTAGTGCTGAAGCTTATGGTGACAAAAGAGATGATATGATGGTTCCGGTTCCTAATGATAAAGTTCCGGCTGAAATAAAACCTGAGGTGGGCATGCAATTATCTATGCAACAGCCTGACGGTCAAGCTTTACCTGTATTAGTTGCAGAAGTAAATGATGATCACATTGTATTAGACGCTAACCATCCGTTAGCTGGAAAAGATTTAAGTTTTGAAATTGAATTAGTTGAAATCAACTAATCTTGAATTAAGTTAAAACTAAAGCCCGATTTCGATCGGGCTTTTTTATTGGCTTAAATTCTCTTTTTATCTCACACTACTTTTCAAGATAATTTTAGCAAATAAATTGGGGAATAATCTTTTTACTAATACACCAAATCTTTCAGTTCCACCGATTACTGCTTCTAATTTATTTTTCTCCACAGCCTTAATGATTTTTTTTGCGCATTCTTGAGCAGTCATTCCATTGGCTTGGGCATTATCCATTTCTCCAGTAGGCTTACCATCGGCACCTAATGCATTTACTGAAACATCCGTTTTAATAAAGCCAGGGCATATCATTGTCACCTTAATGTTATCATGATGTAATTCTGTTCTTAAAGAGTCAAAGAAACCATGAAGAGCATGTTTAGCCGCAGCATAGGATGAACGCCAAGGTGATCCGAATTTACCTACTAAGCTACTCGTAACTACCAAATGACCTGATTTCTGATTGACCATATGAGGCGCTACAGCTTTTGTAAGTGCTATTGTCCCAAAATAGTCGATTTCCATGATTTGCCTATCTACGGCTAAATCAGTTTCTAAAGCCATTCCTCTTTGAGAAATTCCACCATTATTAAATAATAAATCAATTCTCCCAAATTGATCTAAAACTTCTGCTACTTTAGACTGGAAAGAATTTATATCTGCTAAGTCAAGAGGCAGAATCATAATATTTTCTGGCTTTGGAGATTTAGCTTTAACCTCTTCTAAAACTTCCTTTCTTCTAGCCGAGATTATTACTTTAGCACCTTTATCAATTAATTCATAAACTATTGCTTCTCCAATTCCAGAACTAGCCCCAGTAACCCAAGCAATTTTATCCTTTATTTTAGTCATATATCAAGTCAATTTTAAGAAAAAGCGAATTTACACTTTAAAAACGAGTTACAAATGCATCAGGAAAGCGATCAGCAATTTTTAATTTTAGCTTATCTGCCTTTTTTCGATTTCCGAAATCGCCTAAAATAAGGGCATAAACTTTATTTCCGTTAAGTTCTTTTACTTCAACGATTACATTAGTGCGATAAGATTTTTCAATATTTTCAGCAAGCTTTAACATATTATCGAAGCCTCTAAAACTGCCAACCTGAACTCCATAGCCTGAGGGTTTTGTTCTTTCAACTCCTAAATCAAAATAGCTCTCATTTTCAATATTCTGATCAATTTGGACTGGGCGATTACTATTCGTTTTACCATCCCCTGCATCAATCACTTCAATTTTTACTTCGGCTAAGCCCTGATTAATGAATTTTAATTTTTCAGCTGCCGATCTTGATAAATCAATTACTCTACCTTCAACAAAAGGACCTCTGTCATTTATTCTTACTTCTACAGCTTGATTGTTGGAAGTATTGGTCACTTTTACTACAGTTCCAAAAGGCAATGTTTTATGTGCTGCTGTTAATTTATTGTGTTTATATTTTTCACCACTAGCAGTAAGTTTTCCTTCAAACTTATCCGCATAAAAGGAGGCTTTTCCGATTTGAATTTGGGCTTGCGCTATATTGAAAGCAAAACAGAAAAGGAATAAAATATAGAGTTTCTTATTGAGCATTTGGAGTATTATTTAAGTAAACGACAATTTAATGTTTGTAAAACTATTTTCACAATAATTTTTAAACGCTTATTTTGCCAAAGTTTAGAATTAAGAAGAATTTGATTTCAGAAAAAGGACTTTTACGCCTCTCTTTATTATTTGCAATACTCTGCTGGCTTTCATTAGTTTTAGCAGACATATTTCTGTTATTCGCAGAAATAAATCAGGCTAATGCTGGAATCACGAAAGAAATTCCCCAGTTATTACTCACTCTTTATATCATTCTATTCTATTTTTTCTTTAAAATCAGGATTCAGAAAGCTGAAAGTATCAATTTCATTGATTTACTATGGCATGTATTTTCAACAGGCCTAATTGTATCCCTAATTCAGTTAGCTGTAAGCTTATTCTTTTACCTTTTGAGTGATAGTAAGTTAATGCAAAACCCATTAATGATTAACTTTTTCTATCATGTGAATTTGGGGGCTATTATAGTGTTTCTTGTTTCCACATTTATCGTTTGGAAAAGGCTAATACTCTACCAAAAGAATAAAAGACTATTAATCATATGGCAAGTTTTTGAATACTCATTATTAGCCTCCTTATTATATGGCTTTTTCCAAACCAATGTTCAACAATGGCTATTTAATGGCTTATTAGGTTTTTTCTTTCTTTTCGGAATAATCCTATCCTTTAATTTAAAATGGATAGCCTATCTTAATTTTAAGCAAAAGTGGAGAAGTATTTTATTACTAGTTCTAGTAATTCTATATCTATATTATTTTATCAATAATTTATTCAACTTCTCACAAGAGTTTAATCTTGTTCTGGATTTATTAGATAATATTTATATTCTTTCAGTTGCAGGTTTTATCTTTTTATATGCTCTGATTTCTATTTTAGTAATTCTGTTCAATTTACCTACTTCTTCTGTTTTTGAGCAGAAAATTAGTGAGGTGCTTAACTTTCAACGTCTAAGTCAGTCTATTCAAAAAGGGGATAATGAAAACCAGGTATATGAAGTTTTATTAGAAAGTAGTAATAACGCAGTTTTCTCAACCAGCTCATGGTTAGAAATTTATGAAAATGAGGAGACCATAAACACTTTAACCTATAATATTACAGACCTTAAAATAACACAAGTCAGAAAAAGCATTCAGGACAGTGGGATTTTTGCTTATTTGAATAAACAAAAATCCAATAACTTCGAAAAGGATTTAAACTACAATAAGTTAACATCTAATTTGAATGATCCTGATTATGGTTCTGTATTAGTTATGCCGTTAATCATACAAGAAAGACAAATTGGGCTATTAGTAGTTTTGAAGGATGTTACTGATGGATTTAATAAAGAAATGGTAAACATTATCAGTTCTTTTGTAAATCAGGCCTGTATTTCGATTGAAAACTTTGAATTACTCTCTGAAGCTCTTAAAAACGAACGCTATAAAGAGGAATTAAAAATTGCTGAAAGAGTGCAAAAAAGCCTCTTACCCCAATCACTGATTTCAAATGAAGAATTTGAAATGATCGCTTTTTACGAATCGGCTGATGAAGTAGGTGGTGATTATTATGATTTCTATAAAATAAACGATACTAAAACAGCGGTAATTATAGGTGATGTTTCAGGAAAAGGAACTTCTGCATCATTTAATATGTCTCAAATGAAGGGCGTATTCCATAGCTTAGTGCAGTTTAATTTAGATTCAAAAACATTTCTTACCAAGGCGAATCATGCCTTAAGTAGCTGTTTGGAAAAATCCTCTTTCATCACTGCTGCATATTATAATATTGACCATCAGGAAAAGAGCATTAGTTTTTCAAGAGCCGGTCATTGCCCAGGATTGTTCTACAGCAAAAAAGATGATAAAGCAGCCTTTTTCAAAAATAAAGGTATGGGATTGGGAATAGTAAGAAATGACAACTATGAAGATTTTATAGACATTAACAAAATATATTACAACTCCGGTGATATTCTTTTCTTATACACAGATGGAATAATCGAAGCTAAAAATACGGACGGTGAAGAGTTCGGGTATAATAGATTAAGTCAATATTTACAGGAAACTAACGGAAATAGCCCACAAGAAATTCAAAAAGGGCTAATTAAATATTTATATGATTTCATAGGTTCAGAGGACCTGGAAGACGACTATACTGCATTAATAATTAAATTTTTATAACATGACAGTCAACTTCCTGAAAATAAGCTCGTAATAAAATTTGTATGATTAATATTAATACACATAAAGAAGAAGAATTTAGCCTCCTTAAAGTTGAAGGAGACGTAGATGCTAGTTCAAGCATTCATTTAGACGAAGCATTAACGGAATTGTCAAATGATGAAAGCGTTAAAAATATTTTAGTAGATGGCTCTGATCTCAACTATATTTCTTCTGCAGGGCTAGGTGTATTCATGTCATATATTGATGACTTTAAAAGTAAGAACATAAAAATGATCTTATTTGGCTTAAGCGAAAAAGTATTGAATGTATTTCAAATTTTAGGGCTTGACCAACTTATGAGTATTGTCAGCAATAAGCAGGAAGCGAAGGAGAAATTACATGAAGTTCAATCTTAAAGTATATTGTGAAAAAACACGGCTAAAGGATATTCGGAATTTTATTTCTGAAAAGCTGAAGGCCTATGTGCATGATGATTTGGAAATCAACCAAATGGTATTGGCGGTGGATGAAATCTGTGCTAACCTCATCATTCATTCCAATTACTGCAATGCAAATGAAGCCATTAATTTGGAGGTATTTGTTGAAAAAGATGGCGTTACATTTGAGATTTCTGATGAAGGAGAAAAATTTGATATCAAGAAATACAAAGAGCCATCCATTGAAGAAGTAGTACAAACTAAGAAAAAAGGTGGAATAGGTTTATTGTTAGTAAATAAAATCATGGACAAGGTTGAATTCACGAACAAGGAAAAGAAAAATACCTGTATCCTCTATAAAAAGTTTGGACAAAGCCAGAAAAGTTAATTTATCTTCGCTTCATTCTCTTTAATATTTTATTGTGTAAATCCATTTACATAAATTGCTTCTTAAAATTTATTCTTACCCAATGGGCAACAAAAAAAGTCTCTTATTATTAGTAGCACTTATTTTATTAAACGCTTGTAAAAATACTCAAACTCAAAAGGCAAATACCTCTAGTGATGTATTATTCACGATTGATGGAGAAAACGTATACCCTGATGAGTTTATCTATGCGTTTGAAAAGAGCAAAAGAAATAAAGCAGATAATGAATCTGTGGAAGAGTATCTTGATTTATATATCAATTTTAAACTTAAAGTTAAAGAAGCAAAAGCTAAAGGTTTAGATACTACACAAGCCTACCAAACAGAGTTAAATGGCTATTTGGAAGAAATTAAAAAGCCTTACCTCACCGCAGAAAAAGTAAATGAAAAGCTGATTAAAGAAGCTTATGAAAGACTTCAGCAAGAAATTAATGCTAGCCATATTTTAATTATGGTTGATGAAAACGCAAGTCCGGAAGATACTTTAAAAGCCTTCAATAAAATTAAAGAAGCTAGAAATAAGGCAGTAAGTGGTGAAAATTTCGAAGCTTTGGCAAGACAATATTCTGAAGATCCTTCAGTGCAAAGAAATAATGGACAATTAGGGTGGTTTACCGCATTTCAAATGGTTTATCCTTTCGAAAATGCAGCTTTTAAAACTAATGTGGGAGAGATATCTCCAATCATAAAAACTCAATTTGGCTATCATATAATTAAAGTGAATGACTCACGGGCTACTTTAGGTCGAATAAAAATTGCCCACATCATGAAGCGTTTTCCTCCTCAAGCAAAAGCTGAAGATTCTTTAGAAACAAAAAACGAAATTTATAACGTTTATGAAAGACTAAAAGAAGGAGAAAACTGGTTTATTCTGGCTACTAAAGAATCGGAAGATTTAAGCACCAAAGATACTGGAGGGGAACTTCCATGGTTTGGAGCTGGTAATTTACCTAAGGAATTAGAAACAGCAGCATTTGATTTAGAACAAAAAGGAGAAATATCAAAGCCAGTGATGAGCCCCTATGGATGGCACATTTTAAAGCTGGAAGATAAAAGAGGAGTTGGGAGCTTAAACAGCATGAAAGAGAGTTTAAGCAGAAGAATTAAAAGGGATCAAAGATCAGAACTAAAAGAGGATGAAGTCATTAGAAAGCTGAAAACTGAAAATGATTTTCAAAAAAATGAAAAAGTATACCATCTGTTAAAAATAAAACCAACCTTATCTAAAGAGCAATTCAAGAAAAAGGAATTAGAACAACCCTTATTTAGTATCTCATCTCAAAAATATTCTGTTGAGGACTTCCTAATTGGTTTTGATAAAGAAAAGGAGTTAGACCCTCAGCTAGAGAACTATGAAAAAGCTAAGCTTTTGGAATATGAAGATGAGAATCTTGAAACTAAGTATCCTGAGTATAGGCTTTTAAGACAGGAATATAAGGAGGGTTTACTCCTATTCGAAATCATGAATAGAGAGGTTTGGAGCAAAGTTGGTGGAGACTCAATAGCATTAAAAGAATTCTATAATAAAAATAAAGAAAATTACATAAGTGAAGAAAAGTTAAAATTAGCAAAAATTATTTTCTCAGATACCAGCAGTATAAATCAGTATAGAAATCCAATAAAAGAGAAGTATTTTCCGTTAAGCCCAAGAATAGAATTTAATGAATCAACTGATTTATCGTCAATAATTAATCTTGATAGTGGCAGGAATCACAAATTATTAATTACAGTAAGTTTACCTGAAAATCTTAATAAAAGTGATTCAGTGAAACTTTTTAAAGCATTGAATGAATCATTCAATGAGAAGGATATTCAGAAACTTACCGATTCCAATGAAAATAAAATATATTTGCAATTGTTTTCAGAATCGAATGAACTATTAGCATTAAATAATAAAGCTATTGAAGAAGCATATGAAGAGATAGTTCCAATTTCTGAATGTAAAAAATGGTTGGGCAAAGAAAAGACTGACTATTTTACTGATATGACAAAAAATGGTATGATTGAATTCAATTATGTATTAGATAAATATCTACCAAGGCAAAAAACATTCTCAGAGGCAAAAGCTGAACTCATAGAAGATTATCAGAAAAAATTAGAATCTGATTGGGTAAATCAGTTGAAAAAGAAATATGAAGTGAATGTGAATGAAAATATTTTAAATAAAATTAAAGCAAAAATTGAAGAATAATTTTCTAACCATATCATTTATTGTTTTAACTTCTCTTCTATGGAGTTGTGAATACATTAACCTAAAAAGCTTCGAAACAGAAGAGAAAGTTGAAGAAGTAAAGGTTCCTGTAGCAAGAGTAGGAAATTCAGTATTATACCAAAAAGACTTAGCAGGAATTGTAGGGAATGACATCAGTGTAAAAGACAGTACAAATTTAATTGATCGCTATGTTAACTCATGGATTAAAAAGCAGCTCTTAATTTCCGAAGCTTCAGAAAAAATTGATTTTGATCAAGCTTCAATTGAAAGAAAGGTATTGGATTATCGTTATGCTTTAATGGTTCACGAATTCAAAAAGTATTATGTAGATAATAATTTGGACACAGTGGTAACCAATGAAGAAATTGAAACCTACTTTAATGATAACAAAGATAATTTTGAATTAAAGCAGAATATCATCCGTGGATATTTCATTACTGTGAGTAAAGATGCGCCAAAAATTAATAAACTAAAATCATTGATAAATTCTGATAAGCCGCAGGACTTCAAAGAGCTAAAATCATACTGCTTCAGATTTGCTGAAACTTATTTCCTTGAAGATTCAGTATGGATAAATTTTGATGAGGCTATTAGAAACACTCCTTTCACCAGCGTTACGAACAAAATAGATTTTTTGAAATCAAATAAATTCGTTGAAGATGAAAATGAGGAAAAGATTTATTTCTTAAGGATAAAAGAATTTAAAATTTCAGACCAGATTTCTCCTTTGGAATTTGTGAGGAATGATATTAAACAGATTATTTTAAATAAAAGAAAGGTGGCTTTAGCCAACCAATTAGAAGAGGAAGTTTTTGAAAAAGCGAAGAGTTCGAACAAATATGAAATTTACAAAGCTGAAAAATAAATTTTTAATTATTGCCTTTACACTTATCTCTTTACCATTTTGGACAAATGCTCAAAATGAAGGAGGAGAAATTGTTGATAAAATTATCGCAAAGGTTGATAATTACATCATTCTGGAATCTGATTTAGCACTAGCTTATAAAGATTACTTATCAAGAGGGGGAAATGCAAGTAGCCAACAAGCAAGGTGTGAGGTTTTAGAAAACCTGATTGTTAACAAACTTTTATTAGCGAAAGCTGAAATTGATTCAGTGACAGTACCAGAAGCTCAGGTTGATGCTCAACTGGAAAACAGAATGAGAATGATGGTACAACAAATAGGTTCTGAGGAAAAAATAGAAGAATATTACGGTAAATCATTAGAAGAATTCAGTATCGAAATCAGGGATGATGTGAAAGAACAAATGATAATCGGTGAAATGCAAAGAACCATCACTGCTGATATTGAAGTAACTCCAAGACAGGTAAAGAAATTCTATGCCGATATCCCTAAAGACAGTCTGCCTTTTTACTCAACTCAAGTTCAAGTAGGGCAAATTGTTAAAAAGCCAACCATGAGCAAAGAAGCTAAAGACAACATAAAGGCTAGACTTAATGGTTTAAGAGAAAGAATATTAGAAGGTGAGGATTTTAGCGACATAGCAAGGCTTTATTCACAAGAGCCTGGAGCTAAGCAAAGTGGTGGTAATATAGGTTTTTTTGAAAGAGGCCAATTAGCCCCTGAATATGAAGCAACTGCTTTAAGGCTGAAACCAGGAGAAATTTCCAAACCAGTTGAAACTGATTTTGGATTTCACATTATTGAATTATTAGAAAGAAGAGGAAATGAATTCAATACTCGTCATATTTTAATAATGCCAAAATTCACTCAAAAAGATTTAGATAGAACGGAAAATTTCTTGGATAGCATTCGAACATTAATCATTAACGATAGTATTACATTTGAAGCTGCAGCTGCAGAACACTCGGATGATATGCAAACTTCTTCTAATGGAGGATACTTTATGGAAGGAGAATCAGGAGGCACAAGAGTATCGGTTGACGAATTAGACCCTAATATATTCTTTACTATTGATACTATGCAAGTTGGTTCTATCACAAAACCTTTGACATTTCGGCAGCCTGATCGTTCTCAAGCTGTAAGAATTTTGTATTATAAAGATAGAATAAAGCCGCACAGAGCTGATATCAATATAGATTATCAGAAGATAAAGATGGCGGCATTGAATAAAAAGAAAAGTGAGAAGTTGGCAAAATGGTTTGAAGAATCTAAAGATGAAGTTTTCATTGTATTAGATGAAAATTACCAAAACTGCCAGATATTGAACTGACAAATATGGATAAATTTGAAAATGAAGTTGCAGCTGCTGATGCTTTGCATGAAAAATATGAAAGCCTAAGAAAAGAAATTTCAAAGGTAATTGTAGGGCAGGATGAAGTGGTAAGACTTGTTATCAGTTCTTTCTTCTGTCATGCACACAGCTTATTAGTGGGTGTACCCGGCTTAGCAAAAACTTTATTAATCAATACGGTAGCATCTGCTATGAATTTAAAATTTAACCGTATTCAGTTTACTCCTGATTTAATGCCTTCCGACATTATTGGGGCGGAAACCTTAGATAAGGATAGAAATTTCAAATTTATAAAAGGACCAATTTTTAATAACATTATCCTTGCGGATGAGATCAATAGAACGCCACCAAAAACTCAGGCAGCTTTATTAGAATCAATGCAGGAAAAGAACGTAACTGTTGCAGGTGAAACATATCCTTTACCTGATCCATTCTTTGTTTTGGCTACACAAAACCCAATTGAACAAGAAGGAACTTATCCTTTACCAGAAGCGCAATTGGACAGATTTATGTTTAACATCAATTTAGATTATCCTTCTTATGAGGATGAGCTAAACATTGTAAAAAGCTCTGGACAGGCAATTGATACTGTAAATGCAGTAATGAATGCAGAGGAAATACTTTACTTCCAAAAGCTGGTAGACAAAGTACCAGTAACGGACAATGTTATTGAATTTGCCGTGAAACTCGTTCAAGGCACAAGGCCTAATACTGAAAAGTCATTCGAGATTACGGATGAATATTTAGAATGGGGTGCCGGACCAAGGGCTTCTCAATTCTTAATAAAAGGTGCTAAATGTAATGCCTTATTAAATGGTAAATATTCTCCTGATATAGAGGACGTAAAAGCAGTTGCAATTCCTGTTTTAAGACACAGATTGGTAAAGAATTTCAAAGCGGATGCAGAAGGCATGACAATTGAAGAAATTATAGATAAACTTATCCAGAAAGTAGAGTCTAACTGATTAAAGTTTATTCATAAAGACTCTGTGATTTTATAAAAGCCAATCGATAGGGCATTTACAACATTTATGGAAGAATTTTGTCCATACATGGGAATGTGAAAATGCTCTTCACATAAATTCAACACTTTATCAGATACTCCCTGTCTTTCAGAGCCAACTATAATTGCAATTCTATCAACATTCGAGTTCTCAAAATGTTGAATGGACTTACTTTTTCCAGTTATTTCCAATGCGATTGATCGATACCCTTCTTTTTTAAGTCTTTCTAGTTCAAATTCAGCGTTTGAATTAAAAGTAGACTGTACTGTTTTGTAAGTATTTCTAGAGGCTCTTTTCACTTTGGTGGTAAAATCAACAGCTTTTTCTCCTGCAAAAAATATTTCTCTCACCCCAAAAGCTTCAGATAACCGCATCATCATACCCACATTTTCAGGTGTACGAATATTTTCAGCTATTAGGATTATGTTTAAATGATGTCCAGCATTTTGTGTTTCGTAATGAGATTTTTGCATAAAATATTGCCCCTTTTAGTGACAAAATAAATCATTTTGAATTTCAAATAAATAATAAATCTGACTATTTCCCATGTTAAGCTAATACAAATGTCATAATGTCAGACAAAATACAGCTATTTCCTATTGGCACATCCATTGTTATACAAGAAGAAAAAGAATTTAGAATTAGAAAATAAATAGATCATGGGAAAAATTATTGGAATTGACTTAGGTACTACCAACTCCTGTGTGGCGGTAATGGAGGGTAATGAACCCGTTGTAATCCCCAACAGTGAGGGTAGAAGAACTACACCTTCAATTGTAGCGTTTTTGGATGAAGGGAAAGGCGAACGAAAAGTAGGTGATCCTGCAAAACGTCAAGCTATTACCAACCCTGCCAATACAATTGCATCCGTAAAAAGATTCATGGGTAAGAAGTTCTCTGAAGTTTCAGAAGAGAAAAAAATTGCTTCTTATAAAGTAGAATCTGGAAATAACGATACAGTTAGAGTTAAAGTAGGAGACAGAAACTATACTCCTCAGGAATTATCTGCTATGATTCTTCAGAAAATGAAGTCTACTGCAGAAGATTACCTAGGACAAGAAGTAACAGAAGCTGTAATAACAGTACCTGCTTACTTTAATGATGCAGAACGTCAGGCTACTAAAGAAGCAGGACAAATCGCAGGTTTAGAAGTAAAAAGAATTATTAACGAGCCAACTGCAGCTGCTTTGGCTTACGGTCTTGACAAAAGAGATAAAGACCAAAACATTGCCGTATACGATTTAGGTGGTGGTACTTTTGATATCTCCGTTCTTGAATTAGGTGACGGTGTATTTGAAGTAAAATCTACTAATGGTGATGTACACTTAGGGGGTGATGATTTCGACCAAGTAATCATTAACTGGTTAGCTGACGAATTCAAAAATGAGCATGGCGTTGATCTGAAACAAGATCCAATGGCCTTACAAAGATTGAAAGAGGCTGCAGAGAAGGCTAAAATTGAATTATCAAGTTCTACTGAAACAGAAGTAAACTTGCCATACATCATGCCGGTTGACGGTGTACCAAAACACTTGGTAAGAAAATTAAGCCGTTCAAAATTTGAGCAATTATCAGATGACTTAGTGAAGAGATCAATGGCTCCAGTTAAGAAGGCTTTAGAAGATGCAGGTTTATCTGCTTCTGAAATTGATGAAGTAATCTTAGTAGGGGGTTCTACTCGTATACCTAGAATTCAGGAAGAAGTAGAGAAGTTCTTCGGTAAAAAACCATCTAAAGGAGTTAACCCTGATGAGGTGGTTGCTATTGGTGCAGCCATTCAAGGTGGTGTATTAACCGGTGAGGTTAAAGATGTATTATTATTAGATGTAACTCCTCTATCATTAGGTATTGAAACTATGGGTGGAGTGATGACTAAATTAATTGAAGCGAATACTACCATTCCTTCAAAGAAGTCAGAAACATTCAGTACGGCATCTGATAATCAGCCTTCTGTTGAGATTCACGTTTTACAAGGTGAGAGATCAATGGCAAAAGACAACCGTTCAATTGGTAGATTCCACTTAGATGGTATTCCACCAGCACCAAGAGGTGTTCCTCAAATCGAAGTAACATTCGATATTGATGCTAACGGTATCTTAAATGTATCTGCTAAAGATAAAGGAACTGGTAAAGAGCAGAAAATTAGAATTGAGGCTTCTTCAGGCTTATCAGAGGAAGAAATCGAAAAAATGAGAAAAGAGGCGGAAGCAAATGCTGAAACCGATAAAAAAGAGAAAGAGAAAATTGATAAAATCAATCAAGCTGACTCTTTAATCTTCCAAACTGAGAAGCAAATGAAAGAATTTGGTGACAAGCTTTCTGAAGGTAACAAAACTGCCATAGAAGGAGCTTTAACTAAATTGAAAGAAGCACACAGCAGCCAAAATGTTGAAGCAATTGATTCTTCTATGGAAGAATTGAATAACGCATGGCAGGCAGCTTCTCAAGAAATCTACCAAGCACAGCAAGCTGCTGGTGGCGCTGAAGGTGGGCAGCCTGGCGGAGACGCTGGTCAGCAAGCGCAAGGCGAAAGCGGTGATAGTGTAGATGATGTTGAGTACGAAGAAGTAAATGATGATGATAATAAAGATTCGAAATAAGAATCTGTAATTCATAGATTATAAGGAAAGCCTCTCGGAGAAATCTGAGAGGCTTTTTTTGTTAATAATTCTTGTGCAAAAAAATTAAGGTCAATGATACATATGTAGAGATACAATCGATGAATCCCTACATAGCATCGATTAACTGGATCAAAATCTTGTTATTGCTTTGTAACTTTAGTATTAAATCCAAAACCAATATGAGACCTATCCTAAGCCTGATTTTAATCCTTCCCATATTAGCTTTCTATAGCTGCAACAAAATTGAAAGCGGACATGGTAGAGCTTCTTTCTACTTAACAGATGGCCCCTTGGAAAGCAATAATGTTTCTGGTGTGGTGATATGTATCACAAGAGTGGAAGCCTTTGGTCCAGATGGATGGAAAGTAATAAAAGAATATGAAAAGCCCGAAGCAGTCGATTTATTTTCCCTTCAAGGTGGTGAAACACTTTTCTTAGAAGAGAAAGAATTAGTGAGCGGAAAATATGATCAAATAAAATTAGGTCTCGTTGTTTCTCAAACTTCTGATGGCGGAAATTTACCTGCACATTATATTAAATTCAATGACGGGACGGTTTCGGAAATAAGTGTACCTATTGGTGACCAAGCAGGATATACTATTATTGGGGATTTCACTATTCCTGATGGAGGTATAACTTCTATTATTATGGATTTTGACCTAAGAAAATCTGTATTAAAAATGCAGAATTCAGAACAAATCATTTTAAAACCTACTGTAAGATTACTCGAGGAAGCTAAAGTTGGATCAGTTCAGGGAGTTATCAGTGGAATTACAGGAACAAGGGTAGCATATGCCTATAAGGGCGGTAATTTTAATGATAATGAGTCCACTCCTAATGCTGATGGTGTTCTATTTAATAATGCAGAATCTAGTTCAAATATAGATGAAAATGGTAATTATTATATCTCTTATTTACCGTCAGATGAATATGATATTGTGGTTGCATCTTTTGATGGTGAAGGAAATTTCATTGAAGTGAAAACTATTGAAGAAGGCGTGGTGATTAATGACGGAGAACTAAAGACTTTAAACATAACAATTTAAATAGATAATCAAAAAATAGTACTCAAACTGTTCTTGATGCTATTATTAAATCATAAAAATATTTTAAGACGTCACAAAATGGAATTATTTAGATGAATCTTCCATTCATAGATTTTTACTCAATAAAGAAATTAATTAACATCCTGAATTATTGATTAACAACAGCAAAAACCTTTTGTGTATCCTCTCCACCCAAATCATCAATAATTTTTAGTTCATTCCAGCCTGATTTAAACTGAATGGCCATTTTATGTTGTCTATCGGTTTCTCCCAGAAAAACTTCATTTAAATACCAGTAAACCTTTTTGACAGAAGAGCTATGACCTACCTTACAAATTACCTTTTGCAATTCCCCGTTAAAATCAACAGGAAGAAACAGTTTAGCATCCATATTAGGATAAATAATTTTACTGCTATTTTCAGCTCTATATCGGCTACACTCAGGATTATGAGGCGGTATGCTTTCTATGAAAGTTCCTTTTCTTCTTAAGTAATAGGCTATATCTGGAGGATACGCCAATAATTTTGTAGGGATTGCTCCTAATTTATTCCAACATGCAGAGCAAGTCTGTAAATCCAATTGATGGCTCAGGTATTTGGTTTGATGGTATTCACAACTTTTCATTGACTTCATACTATAGGGTGCATTAACCACTTCCGTTTTAATGCAGTTTTCTGAAGATCTAAAACCTGATACAGCACATATTTCGAGTTTTTGAAAGTCCATTTCCTTAAACTGAAACCACTCATTTAAAGAATCCGCAGGAAGAGCTTCCAATAAATCAAAAAGAATAGGTCCTGCAGAATTCGCACCGCTCAAATTTTTATTACTTTCACCGTCAAAATTTCCCACCCAAACTGCAATGGTATAGTTAGGGTTCAAACCCACTGCCCATGCATCTTTATGCCCATAGCTGGTTCCTGTTTTCCATGCAAACTCTCTAGAGTTGTTAAACTTCTGCCAAAAATATTCACTGCCCGGTCGCTTTAGGTCTTTTAACATATCCAGTGTTAAATAGACACTTCCTCCACTGATGAGTTGCGCACTTTCTTGAGTTTTACGTGTTTCATTTTTCAAAATAATGTTATCCGAAAATTTTCCTTCATTGGCCAGTCCTCGGTAAAGTCTGGCCATATCCCACACACTCACTTCTGCACCTCCTAGAATTAAGGGGAGACCATATTGATCTGCAGAGCGAAATAAGCTACTGACTCCTGCTTCTTTCAGAAAACTGTAAAATTGAAACAAACCATAGCCATTTAGTAAACGAACTGCAGGGATGTTCAGGGATTTCACCAAAGCCTCTCTGGCAGACACCACGCCTTGAAAATCCTCATTGGCATTATTGGGGGAAAAGCCATCAAAGTAGGTCGGAAGATCCCTGATAAATGTTTCAGGAAGAATCATTCCCTCATCCATACTTAAGGCGTATAAAAATGGCTTAAGAATACTGCCACTGGACCGATTTGCCCTTACCCCATCAACTTGTCCTTTATGTGTATTATCATAGAAATCAGGAGAGCCCACATAAGCTTTGATTTCAGCTGTTTTCGAATCAGAAATCAAAAACGCAAGGCTGCTTATTCCATCTTCTTCATAAAGCTCTTTATATTTCAGGGCTATTTGATTGGCTTTATGCTGTAATCTTTCATCTATTGTAGTATTTAGTATTTTTTGATTAGGATATTGGGTTCTTAAAAAGGAAGCAGCATGAGGAGCTGAACTTTTGAAAGGGATAAAATCATCAGGTACGGATTCCAAAACACTCAATTGATAAGTGATTTCATCAATGAATTCTTTTTCATAAAGTTTTTTCAATAATGAATTTCGCTTTTGCAATAATTTATCACTGGTTTTAGACGGATAAATCAGACCCGGTGCATTTGGTAAAACGGCTAAAGTAGCGGCTTCACTCCATGTTAAAGCGTTGATTTGTTTGCCAAAAAATTTGTGTGCTGCTGTTTGATAGCCAATAACATTACCACCATAGGGTGCATGCTGCAAATACATTCTCAAAATTTCCTTTTTTGAAAAGTGTAAACTCAGCTTAATGGCCTCAATGGCTTCCAGTGCTTTGTAAAATAAATTTCTACTATTCTGATACTTTAAGCGAGCAACTTGCATGGTTAAAGTGCTGGCACCACTCACTATTCTTCCTGCCTTTATATTTTGTTTGAGTGCACGGAAAACAGCTCCGATATCGACCCCAAAATGCGAATGGAAATTTTGGTCTTCATAGGAAAGAACAGCAGTTTCCAGTTTCTTGGGAATATCTGAGGTGTCTGGAGGCAACAACCATTGCTCATTTTTATTGAGGAAAACATGCAAAAGACTGCCCTCCTCTGATTTCACCACTGTACTATAGTCCACCTGAAAATAAGGTTTTTTAAAGGGGTAGGAAAAATATATAATGGCAACGGATATGATCAAAATCAAGATCCATTGCCATTTTTTTACCTTAGTCCATGCTTTCCACATATACCTTTTTGCTTGTATTTCTGGCTTTATAATCTGGATTATACATGGCCTCCACTAAGGTTGCAGGAAGCTGATATTCCCCCACAGAGACTGCATTTAACTTCATCACGAAATCATATTCGGTATTACCTTCCAAATCAAAGAACCACATGGCTCGGTCATCCCGAATATCAACATAATCCTCCTTATTGATATTCCATTGATTCATCCACTCAGGCGCAACTGATTCTTTTAATCGAGTATTATCAATTTGCCAACCCGAAGGTAAAATTTGAACAAGTGCAATTTCAGATGCTCTGCTGGCAGGACTAGTATTTTTAACCCTAAAACGAGCATAGAATGATTGCCCTTGCTTTGTAGATTCAGGATTAATCATTCTTCCCTCATCATCATAATAATCAACTTCTAATGAAAGATTCTTTTCTTCGCTTGCTGCTTCATCTTTTAGAGGAACACCATTCCATGAAAGGGCAGCATAAACTTTATCTACATTAGAATCATCACTCAAGCTAATACTGATGTTTTGGCTAAAATTATTTTTTATTGGAATTCTGAATCTTCCATTTTCATTAAATTCAACCGTGCTCCCATCAGCCAATTTAACATCTCCTTTAATCACCTTTCCATCACTTAAGTCTATTCCTGCCTTATCGAAGTAATGCCCCAAAGCCAGTAGCATATAGCCGGAGCTTTGCGTACTTAAATACTCTTTGGAAGATAAACCTTTAGCTACTTGCTTAGCCATCAGCTCCGCTGTTTCCATATCTTCCAAAATGGTGGCGCAATACAAAATGATGGCATCATCACGGTATTTAGAACCAAAATTATAGGAGAAAGCATCATATTCTTCTGTTTCTGTGCCTGCCGCTACAATGATGTTATCTTTAACATTGTCAACTCCCGAAAGATGATATGCTGCAGCCAACATCCATCTTTCTGCATTATTCATTTTAGATAACTCATTTTCCATTAAAAGATTCATCTCTGAAATAGGCCTTTTCTTTGCCAAGCTAAGAATAAACACCCTGTTAACTCTGGTGCTTAATTCACCTCTTCTGCGACTTGATTGTCTGCTTAATCCATCAATAGCATTATCGTAAATAAAATCAGGAACTGAATAGCCCAAATTCTTAGCTTCAATCAGATAGTGCGTGGCATAATTTGTTCCCCACTCTGAAGGTTTATTGCTTCCAGGCCAATAAGAAAAACTACCACTTCCCAGTGCAAATTGTTGGAGGCGGTTGATCCCTTCGTTAATATTTTCATCGATCTCACTGAGTTCTTCCTTGCCAAAGTAGCCCATCTTCTTGAGATATAATTGGGGAAAAACAGAAGAAACGGTTTGTTCAATACAACCATACGGATATCTAATCAACCATTTCAAACGATGTTCAAAATCCATATTAGGGAATATATTGATATCTAGAGTAGCGTAGTTAGTCCCGTCTATTCCTATTTTAGGAACTTTCATATCAATGCTTTTGCCAACATTAACATCTACTGTCTTCTTATCATAAACCCTACTAGCGGAAGGAGTGATGGCAATATCAGTCTCATTTTCTACTTTAATATTTCCTGAAACACCTTCAATCCTGATTTTGGCTTTACCTACAGCTTCTTTTACCCTAACCTTAAACTTAATTTGTGTGTCATCCTGATTACTAAAATCAACCGTTTTGGAAGCTTCTCCAAGTATTTCTAAGGGCCCATCAATTTTCAGCTCAAATTTAGCTGTTTTAACATTTTGATTTACCTTGAATAAAGCAACAGGCAGGGTGAACTCATCTCCTGGTTTTAAAATTCTAGGAATGGTCGGTTGCATAATAATTTCGGATTTAACAGGAACCGTTTTTTCTGCATGACCATAACTTCCATTTTGAGTTCCCACTACCATTACCCTTACCGCTCCATTGTAATTAGGCATATGAAATTTCACCTTAGCCTTCCCATTTGCATCTGTCATAAAAGGCCCTTTAAACATACTTACCGGCTTGAATCGCTTAGTATCATCATTCAAATCGGTTTGTGATTCTCTGTAATCCATCTCCATGCCTCCTCCGATGGAAAAGGTTTGAAATACATCGTTTTTATTGGCACTAATTATATGAGAAAACACATCGTAAGTATTTACCTGCAGCCCTATCTTTTTGTAGAATGAAATCCACGGATTAGGTGTTCTAAATTGCGTTAAACTGAGCAATCCTTCATCTACTACAGCAATTGTAAACTGTGATTTTTTACCATTAGTAGTATTAATATTCACCTCGAAATCTTCATTTGGCACCAGATTTTGAGCCATATTGATATTGTATCCAATTTTAGTATCTGGATCTTCAACCATAATTGGAATAATTCCGAACATTCTAATGGGTCTGTCATTTTGAGTCTGCTCATGTCGTTGAATCACAGAAACTGTTGCATAGACATTCGGCACCATGTTTTTCCTAATCGGAATATCCACGATCAGTTCATCAGAATTCTCTTTAGAAGGATCTACCCAAAACCAATCCAACATATCATCGCCTTGTTCTAAAGTGACTAACACTCGTCCGGACTTCGGATTTGGTAATTTTATTTTGGCTGTCTCACTCGGAGCATACTTTTCCTCATCTGATTTTAGAGCCAAATTGCCTTCGTTCAAATCTCCACCGGGAACACTCCCATACCGATAAGCGCTAAAGAAAGAAGAACTGACATGTCCATTTCCTCCATCACTTACTTCAATCAAATACTCACCACTTTCTTGGGGACTAAAACTAATATAATCGATCTTGTCCGAAGTGGTGATTTTTCCTTCAGTTTCCAAATAGGTCTGGCTATCTTCCTTATATTTCAGCTGATAATTTCTTCTGTTGTTGTATTGATACCACCATCTACTGTCATTTCTATACACTTTGTAGTGAAGAGTTTTGCCACTCATTTTATTGCCCTTTTCATCTAAAAGAACAACTGGAAACCTTACTTCTTCACTAGTTTTATAATAGTGATAACCGCTAGGATCTTTTAATCCTACATAATTGGGATATCGGTGGAGATCTACAACATTATAATTCTCATTTGGCTGACCTCCGGTTTCAAATACTTTCGCAATAATCTTTGCTTTCAAAGCTGAAGGAATAGTGCCCAATTCTGGAATCACCCAACTACTGCTGAGCAAGCCATCTGCATCAAGCTGTGATTTTAAAACATTCTGACTAAGTGCTCTAAATTCAGCATCAGCACGGCTAAAATTGAAATCTTTGTATTTCGGGAAACTGATTTTCCATGGCAAGATTTCCACACTGACTTCGGTCTTCAATTTTGAGGCAGGGGTTCCGAATAAGTAGCGCGATTCAATATCAAAATCCAAGGTCTTATCCGTCCAGCTAAAAGTTCTCTTTTCTGGCTTTACCATCACTTTGAGCTTTTCTGCCACCACTGTTTCTATTTTTAAATTCTCACTAAAAGAGGAACCTCCTGCATTTATTCTGATGGAGTAATTTCCTGTTGGAGCATTATCTTCCGTATTGAAAGCAAACACAAAAAGACCATCATTAGATCTTGGTTGAGTGGCTTCATGAACAATTTTGTATTCAGGATCCCTGACGGTAATAGTTGCCTTATTATTTTGAGGGAAAGTATTGTTGGAATTTCTTACTATGGCACTAACATGAATGGAATCACCTGGCCTATAGACTCCTCTTTCTGTATAAATAAAAGCTTTGGTTCTACCTCTATTTGAATAAGTACCTCCCACATCAAAACCTGAAGTACTCCACTGCATTTCATTTTTTTTCAGTGCAGTAATTTGATTACTCTTTTCTGCTAACAAATAATAAAAATAACTTTTGCTGGTATGGACATGCCCGTTATCTCCCGTAGTGAAAGTGTAATCTACATTGCCATTATAATCTAACAGTTTAATATCTACTCCTGAGACAGGTTCAGCAGTAACGAGGTCTGTGGCAAAAATATCCAAGCCGTTAGAAGTACTTTTTACCGTGATACCTAAATCACTTATAAATAAAGGCTTGTATATCTGTCCCTTTTCCTGGATATGACTCAGCTCATCCCCTTCAATTGGAATGCTTACATCAGAAGGAGTAAAATTAACTCGGACTAAAAATATCCCATGCTGATAGGTGCTAAATAAATCCGATAGATCAAATTCATTCAATACCCACTCATTTTTTTTATCCTTCAGTTCAATGGTTTGGTTTTTTACTATAACACCAACCGTACTGGAGTAATCATTATTAAAAGCTTCATTTCGTGTTTTTTCACTCTTGAGTTGCTCAGCAGTAAGAAACTGACCTACCTTATTTGTATAAAGCTTTTTGACTTCCAAATGAACCCGTTTCAAATTAGAAGTATAAAATTGAATTTTACTTTGGTTGGAGGAAGGCAAAATGATACCATTTGACCCAAATTCAATTTGTGGTTGAATGTTTGACAGACTGATTTCTTCGGTTTTTTTACTTTCTGTTTTGGTACCCCACTTACTTCGAATCCCCTTTTCAATGGTAACAGCATAACTTTCACCAAATTTAAATTCTCCATCTAGGATTACTGCTTTCCCCAATTTTTTAGGTGATATTTTTACATTAGGTGAGATGCTTACTAGGCCTGATATATCTTGATCCACATCCAAGTCATCAGAAAAAGTTAAGCGCAATCTTGGCTTTTTACCACTTTCATCTGCTGACAATTTTGTCATTTTCATCTGCGTAATTGGCGCAATATTGAAAACTTCTGTATAGCCATTTGAAATATCAAGACTCTTTTTATCTATATTAAAACTGAATTCCTGATCTTCATCAGTTCTATCAATGGGACTGGAAGTGAATTTGAAGTTTTTGTCATCAAGTTTACTCCAATTTATTATAACATCGCCACCTTCAATCTCCGTGGCTTTTTCAACAGCTTCGAGAGTAGTTTTTTCAGTAAAGGACAGCCCACCGCTGTATATTACCTTTTTAGGATTATTTCTCTCTACTAATTCTACGTTTCCAGTGAAGCTACTAATCTCTCTACCGATAACGCTTAAATGAAATATTATATCTTCTAATCCTTTTTCTTTAAAAGAGGGTGAAAGCTTTTGAAGATCGAGTTGACCTTCTATCTCTTCTCTCATGGGAAGTGCTGCTTCAGGAATAAATTTTAGCACACTTGTACTTACCCAAACAGCCTTTCCATCTATCGATGGATCGAAATTGAAAATGTCAGTAGGACTACTATCCACCTCATTTTCTTCAATAACGGGATTGTTGAAAATCACCTGTATTTCATCATCAAAGTGAACATCTCCATTAGTCACGAAACTGACTTCTTTTGCAATCTCTTCAGAGAATTCCAATTTGGCCTCCTGACTTTTCTTTTCAGAATTCTTTCCACAGGAAACCAACAATATTAAACAAAGTAAACTAAACGCGATTTGCTTGAAGGGGAGACTAGATTTCATAATGTATAAATGCTTTGTAAAGTTAGACCTTAAAACTAAGTAAAAATGAAACAAAGCATATCGGCTATAAACAGATTTATTTAAAAAATTATTTAATTCTCAATGGATTGTATAAATGAATGTTTCATGCAATATCCACAGTTCTGATTTCAGAAAATTTTTAGAAATAAATTAATGCAAGCTTGTTTTAGAAATCAAGTACCTGATTTTTTCATCCATTCTGGTGTTTCAGGTGCTTTATAGGATTCCATCTTTTGAAGTAGATTATTCATATCAGTATCCTGCAAAAGCATATCCTTATTTATCGTTTTTAGAAAATCCTGCTTGTTCATTCCTTGTATCATTGCCAATAAAGGCTGATAGAACTCTTTGATGTTTAATAATCCAATAGGCTTATGATGAAGACCTAGTTGAGCCCATGTTAAAATTTCAAACAGCTCTTCCATGGTACCGAAACCCCCAGGTAAAGCAATAAAGCCATCTGACAAATCATGCATTTTTAATTTTCTTTCATGCATAGATTTCACCACTATCATTTCCGATAAATCGTTATGAGCTACTTCTTTGGTTTGTAAAAAGTCAGGAATAACGCCTATAACTTCTCCCCCTTTATCTAAAGCACCTTCTGCAACCGCACCCATCAGTCCAATTTTTGCTCCACCGTATACTAGCCCAATATTTTTTTCAGTAAGCAACTGACCCAGTCTAAAAGCTTCCTGTTCAAAATAAGGGTCAATCCCAGCACTCGAACCACAAAATACCGCTATTCTATTCATAAAAAGCTATTTAATTAAATTAAGGTTCTAATCACAATTTTCTACCACCTGGATTTTTATAATTATTGAAGAAGGATAAAATAATAACAGCTTTTTTCTCTTCATCAATTTGATAATAAAGACTATTGTATTTCAGAATCACTGCTCTGTATATGTCCTTACTTTCAGACTTGGGATATAATCTGGGGTTCTTTTCAATAAGATTAATAGTGATATTTATGGCTTCTTTCAAATTATCAGTAACTACATCAGGCCATTTATTCTTCAAATAATTAGAAATCTCTTCTAATTCTCTTAACGCTTTTTCAGTCTATAAGACTTTATAGCCATTTTTCATATCGCTTTTTCGCTTCAGAATGAGGAATCAGTTTGCCTTTTTTTGCATCTTCCCTTCCCAACCTTATTGACTCTTTTTCGGCTTCAGATAAATCTGCCCAAAAATCTTTTTCAGAATATTTTCTAATATCCTCAATTTGACGCAATATGGCATCATTTTCCTGAGCATTAATCCAGCTTATCAGATCTTGCTTTAAATCCTCTATTTTGGTATTCCTCATATTCTTAAGTTATTAAATATAAAACTTAAATCAAATCATTTAAATTCCGTTGTTTTTAAACAGCATCCTCTCCCCTGTTCCAGCCTCAATAATTTCCCCATTATCATACGCCTTATTACCATTAATAAAGGTAGTAACTACAGAAGCTGGAAATGTATGCCCTTCAAAAGGAGACCATTTACATTTAGCCAGAATATTTTCTTTTGAAACCGTGTATGCAGTATCAAGGTCTACCAATACACAATCAGCGTGGTAACCTTCTCTAATGAATCCCCTATCTACTATTCTGAATAATTTAGCTACATTATGCGAGGCTTTTTCTACTATCTTTTCTAAGCTTATTTTTCCTTGCTTATAAAACTCAATTAAGGCTAGTAAATTATGCTGAACCAAGGGACCACCCGATGGTGCAGAAAAATATTTATTTTGTTTCTCTTCCAGGGTATGAGGTGCATGATCTGTAGCTAAAACATCAATTTTGTCATCTAATAAAGCCTGAAAGATGGTATCTCTATCATTAGCAGTTTTTACTGCAGGATTCCATTTGATTAAAGTTCCTTTTTCTTTATAATCTTCATCAGAAAACCATAGATGATGCAAGCATGCCTCAGCGGTGATTTTCTTCTGCTCTAATGGAATTGAATTATCGAATAGTTCTGTTTCTTTTCCTGTTGAAATATGGAGTACATGAAGTCGAGAACCATGTTGCTTTGCCAACTTAACCGCTAAAGATGAGGATAAATAGCAAGCTTCCTCCGAACGGATAATAGGGTGCATTTCTATTGGAACATCTTCTCCGTATTGCTCTTTGAATTTTGCTGTATTAGCCCTAATTGTTGCTTCATCTTCACAATGCGTTGCAATCAACATCGGCACTTTTGAAAAGATGTTGTTCAAAGTATCTTCATTATCCACTAACATATTTCCTGTTGAGCTTCCCATGAAAACTTTTACACCACAAACTTTAGAAGCATCAGTTTTGAGTACCTCCTCAATATTATCATTGCTAGCCCCCATAAAGAATGAATAGTTAGCTATTGAATTTTTAGCAGCTATCTGATATTTATCTTCTAATAATTCTTGGGTAAGGGCATTTGGAACCGTATTTGGCATTTCCATGAACGAAGTTATACCTCCAGCTACAGCCGCTCTTGATTCAGTAAAAATATTAGCTTTATGAGTTAAACCAGGCTCTCTAAAATGGACTTGATCATCGATTAATCCAGGTAAAAGATATTTTCCATTTGCATCAATTACTTCATCTGCCTCTTCTGGATTTATTTGTGAAGTAATCTTTTCAAAGCGTCCATTTTTCATCAGCACATCTAACTGCTGAATTCGGCCTTCATTTACTATATTTGCATTGACGATCAGAGTGGTTTTCATAATTCACTAATTTTTCTCTAAATAATTGACTATATGTCGCAATTTACCGCATCCTTCCAAAATTTTAAACTTAATAAACAATTATTAAACGCTATTAAGGATTTAGGCTACGAAAAACCTTCTGAAATCCAAGTAAAAGCCATTCCAAGAATTTTAAATGGACATGATGTTATTGGTATAGCCCAAACAGGAACTGGTAAAACTGCGGCTTTTGTATTGCCTTTAATCATGAAATTAAAATATGCTCAATCTGATGATCCTAGAGCATTGATCTTAGCACCCACTCGAGAGTTAGTGATGCAGGTATATGAAAATATTTTAGAACTGGGGAAATATACTGATTTAAGAACAGTATGTCTATACGGGGGAATTGGTCCTAAAAAACAAGCAGAAGAAGTAGCTCAGGGTTGTGATATTATAGTTGCTACGCCTGGCCGACTATTAGATATTTATAATGCTGGTGTATTGCAAACAAAGCAAATCAAAACCTTTGTTTTAGATGAAGCTGATCGCATGATGGACATGGGATTCATGCCTCAAATTAGGAAAGTGTTGGAGCTTCTACCCATGAAAAAGCAGAATTTATTTTTCTCTGCTACCTTTCCTGAAAAAGTGGAAAAATATGCTCATGAGTTTACCGATTTTCCTGAAAAGGTTGAAGTAACTCCTCAAGCAACAACCTCTGAATTGATCGATCAGTATCTGTATCATGTCCCTAACTTTTTAACCAAAATAAACCTACTTAAATATTTACTGGATCAAGATGAATTCAGCAGAGTATTGATTTTTGTGAGAACCAGAACAAATGCTAATAATGTTTTTCACTTTGTAGAAAGAAAAATAACTAAAGAGGCCAGAGTTATTCATGCCAATAAAGCACAATCCACAAGGATTAATGCCATTAAGGACTTTAAGGAAGGAAATATAAAAGTTTTGGTAAGTACCGATGTAAGTGCCAGAGGTATTGATGTGCAAGAAATTTCTCATGTGATAAACTTTGAAGTACCTAATAAATATGAAGAATATGTTCACCGTATTGGTAGAACTGGAAGAGCTGAACATCAAGGAATTGCCATTAGTTTTGTTGACCCTTCTGATGTTTATCACATTGAAAAAATTGAAGAATTAATTAATCAAAAGATTACGGTTAATAAACTTCCACAGCAAGTGGAGCTAATGGAAACCATGCCTAAAGAACAAAAAGACATGGATCAGGAAATTGATAGACAAAAACATCTTGAAAACCCTGACTTTAAAGGCGCTTTTCATGAAAAGAAGAAGAAAAACTTAAGTGGCAAAGCAAGAGATAAAGCTTTTGGTAATAAACCTAAAGATAAAAGAAGGAGAAAAAGATAACATTGTAATTGAGTAGAATGGTTTATTTATCATGAACGTATAAATCTCAAATAACGAATGGTCACTTTCATTCGTAGCCTATTAAAGTAATTATAAATTGTAAAGACTTTTATTCTTAAATAGATATGAAATTAAATTATAAAGAATTAGGAGATAGCGGACAACCCCTTATAATTTTACACGGTTTATTTGGCTCTTCAGATAATTGGATGACCATCGGGAGAAAGTTATCTGAAAAGTTTAAAGTTTATTTGGTTGACCAAAGAAATCATGGTGATTCTCCACATAATGAAGTTCATAATTATGAAGTGATGGCTTCCGATTTGGCTGAATTTATAAAAGATCATCAAATTGAAAATCCACATATTATAGGCCATTCAATGGGAGGTAAAACGGCTATGCATTTTGCTGTTGAGCATCCCGACCTTTTCGATAAATTGATTATCGTGGATATTGCCCCTAAAGCCTACCCTGTTCATCATGATACTATTTTAGAGGGATTATGCAGTCTGAAATTAGATGAATTGAAATCGAGAGGCGATGCAGATAAGCAGCTTGCAGAATTTGTACCTGAAAAAGGCGTGAGACAGTTCTTATTAAAAAATTTAACTCGTAATCAGGACAAAGAGTTCGAGTGGAAAATAAACTTACCTATTCTAGAAAAAAATATTGAGGTAGTAGGAAAAGGTTTAGAAAAAAGATTGGCTACTGAAAAGGATGTGTTATTTATTGGAGGAAAAAATTCGCATTATATAAAATCAGAAGACTATATTGCTATCAATAACTTCTTCCCTAATGCAAAAATTGAGATGGTTGAAGGTGCTGGGCATTGGATACATGCAGAAAAACCGGAGGAATTTTTAGCCTTGATAGAAGATTTCCTAAAATAATATGTAATACCTTAATATTTTCAAAAATGAAAAAGCTACTGACCGCCTTCTTATTGAGCACCATACCTGGTCTTTTATTGGCACAAAATTCAGATTACAATGCTGAATTAGCCGATTCTTTAGGAGCAGACGACTATGGTATGAAATCTTATACCTTAGTAATGTTAAAAACTGGCGGTGTCAATATTGAAGATAAGGCAAAGGTAGACAGTCTTTTCAGGGGTCATTTGGATAATATCGGAAAGTTAGCCGCTGAAGGTAAAATCGTTGTAGCGGGTCCTTTGGAAAAGAATGAAAACAATTACAGAGGAATATTTATTTTTGATGTATCCGATAAAGAAGAAGTAGCAAAATTACTACTTACAGATCCAGCCATAAAGGAAGATCTATTAGCATATGATTTATATAATTGGTATGGCTCAGCAGCTTTGCCTGTTTATTTAGAAACTCATTCCAAAATAGAAAAAATAAGACCTTAACATATCCTAATTATTCTTTTGAATGCAATTACAATATGCCCTTGAACTTTTAGGTACATTAACATTTGCTATTTCTGGAGCACTGGCTGTAAAAGATAAATCAGAAGACTGGTTTGGTGCTGGCTTTACTGGATTTGTAACCGCTATTGGTGGGGGCACCTTAAGGGATATAATGCTAGGTAGTTATCCATTATCTTGGGTGGGTGATATGAATATAATTTACACCATCTTGGGAGGTGTTTTACTCACTAGTTTCTTCAATAAGTATCTACAAAAATTAAGAAGAACCTTAAGCTTATTCGATTCTATGGGAATTGCATTGTTTACGGTTTCTGGAGTTGAAAAAGCTCTTTCAATGGGTGTAAGATGGGAAATTGCTGCTATTATGGGAATGTTTTCAGCAGTATTTGGAGGTGTAATTCGAGATACATTAGTAAACGAAACGCCAGTTATTTTCAGGAAAGAAATATATGCAAGTGCATGCCTATTAGGAGGCATGCTTTACTTGTTATTAAGCTATTTTGATTTTGACAGAAATCTCAATTTTATTTTATCAGCTTCATTTATAGTATCAGTAAGACTTTTGGCTGTTAAATATCATATCAATTTTCCAAAGATTTAATTATAAAACAATATCTTCAAGTCTCAACTGCTTGGTAAGGTACTCGATCACCTCATTTTCTTCCTCAGAAACTCCATCAGAGGCACTGGCAAATAAGTACATAGTCTCTACCACAAATTCTCTGGAAGTCTCATTTTCACTGAAATAATCTTTCAATGCTGCTAAGAATTTATCTTGCCATTTGTCTAAATTTTTAATGAGATGACGAAATTCTGAACGGTATATCAGCATCAAATTCTCTTCTTTTTCCTCACCGAGATCATCAGAAGCAAATTCATCCCCTAATATTTTAGCTAATCTTTTAACAGTCACCCATTCTTCCTGATCGATAATTCCATCAGACATTGCTACCCTAAATGCCGGAAACAAATTCACTATGTATACAAATTGCTCCCTATTTAATTTTAAAAATCTTTCTTTTGTATACTCTTTGAAAAGTTTATCAATCTTTGACATGCTGTGTGTTAATTAAATTAATGTATTATCATCTGGTTTAGTTAAATCATTTTCAGAGTTCATCAATAGTTCATATTGTTGATAACGCTCTAAAATTTCTTTTACATAATTGACAGGCTCTTGCCCTCTACAATATCCATATTTTACAACTGGATCATTATAATATTTCTTTTGAGATTTTAACAGCAGATATTTTTCTACATTATCTTCCCAAACTGAAGGATCACCTCCATATTTTTTAGTTAGCTTAATGGCATCCTCCATATGACCAATACCTACATTATAAGCGGCTAACACGAATTTCTGTCTTTCTACGCTGTCTGCAACATACTTTTTAAAGTTTCTTTGTAACCATTGTATGAATTTACCACCTGCTGCTAAACTTTGTTCTGGATCATACAAATTAGTAGCACCAAATTCATGAGCAGTAGGCTCCATCATCTGCATTAAGCCAATAGCGCCTGCCCATGATTTTACGTTTGGGTCAAACTTACTTTCCTGATAAACTTGAGCCGCCAATAATTTCCAATCCCAGCCAATACTATCGGCTGTTGCCTTAATTATATCATCAAACGGAGATAGTTTGCCGCCTTGTACAGAAGAATATTCAGAATACGATCTGCTAGCAGATCGTTTCAAGTTTTTGAAGTACTTATTATATATAACATAATAATCTGTTTCTTTTTGTCTTTGTTCTAACCAATAATTTATTCTATTCTCCAAAGAATCAGCATTTGGCCTTAAAGCCCAAGCGATTTTTTGAGAAAAACTAATAGGCGTTTTAACATCTATATCAGGATAGTAAGTGGCATTTAACATTGCTACATCTTCATCTGCAACTGTGTATTCTATTTCACCTTCTGCCACCATTCTAATCAAACTTTCTACCTCTAAACTGCTGCTATCCTCTATTATTACAATATCACCCCCTATTTCATCAGAAAGATTAGCTAACCTCATAGAAAAAGAAGAACTTTTTCTGACATGTACCTCTTTGCCTGATAATTGAATTGGATCACGAATTAATTCATTTTCAATTTCATGGAGCTTCATTTGTCTCCAATTTTCGGGCTTTCTTTGAACTAAAACTTGCCTAACAAAATAAAGTGGATCTGTAAAATCAACGAATTGTTTTCTTTCTTTTGTTACCGTAAGGTTGAAAGCTGCTATATCTGCCTCACCTCTATTCACCTTCTCTAAAGCTGAAGAAATGCTATTATCTTTAATGATTTTAAGTTCTACATCAAGATCATGGGCTAACCAATTTAACATTTCATACTCATAGCCCATGGGTTGCCCTTTGTATATGAAATAGCTTGTAGCGCTATTATCTACTACAGCAGTAAGGTATCCTCTTTCTTGAATTTTCTCGAAGTCAAAATCAATTGGTTCTATTGCATAGGATAAATCCTGACTTTGGGTGTCTGTTTTAGTTGAACAAGCCCCTAAAAGGACAAAAATTAAGATTGATAACCAATAAAAATATTTGTTGAAAAAGTTCATCATATCTTTATTTTAGATTTTTAAATATAGCCATTAAAATGATGGGCAAGGAAAATGCTTTTAGTTTTTCGATTGAATGCCCGTTTTAACGGATAATACTATGACTATATAAAATACTAAAAAATTAATAAAGAGTTTAAAACTATTTGATTATCAACAAAAAAGCCATTCAGCATATTGCTGAATGGCTTTTCAAATAGTTTAAATAACTATTAAAATTCTTCTTCTTGATTTTTCTTTTTATTAATACCTCCTACAATTAATGCTCCGATTGCATAAAGGACTAATTTCCATAAAAATCCTAAAGCCTGTGCTTGAAGTGTATAACCTTTTTTTATGCCTTCTGCCATACCATCCATCATCTCAGTGTTTCCTCCACCAAATGTCTCCATGGCTTTCATAGTAGTTTCCATTTGAGTATCAATCAAAATTGGAATAATATCCGGATCGATAAAATTGAAAAGAATAAAATCAAATACAGTTCCGATAAACCCACCTACTGCAAAAGCTACAAATGCATGTAAAAAAGCATCTTTAAATGATAAATAGCCGCCAACTTTGGATCTGAAATCTCTTCCAGAGAAAATGCCAAATCCTATAAATAAAGCTATCCATACGATGGATATATAGGAGCTAACAACTAAAGTAATATCAATAATATATATCAACAATGAAATAATTATTAATAAAAGGCCTAATATACCACCCCATTTTAATGAATGTTGGGTGTTGTTTACTTCAATTTCTTGGTTTTCCATATTCTAAAAATTTAGGTTTTAGTTTATTATTTAGTTCATTTCACATTTATCCTTTAAACGTGAATCAATGATATAAATAATTTTCCATTTTTCATTCATTTTGATAAACTGAAATGAATTTATTCCGCAATGGCTCAATTGATCTCCTAAATAAAATGTATAGTTCATCCAGGCGGTTGCAACCGCTCCATCAGAAATAATTTTAATATTATTGACTTGTTCATTCCATACCTTTCCACTCGTATTATTAGCAACTGCATTTAACCAGGCTTCAGGACCATTCAGTTTACTCACTTTATTACCCTCAGTTGAAACAGTTAAGCTTTGCATTTTTGCCTCTTCATGAAAGTGGGGAGCCATTTTACTAGTATCTGATTCCCGCATGCCATCAAAGACATTTTCAATGATTGCCATAATGGCAACAGAATCAGATTCTGAACTTTGTGAAAAAGCTGGATAGAGAAAAAGTGTAAATACACTTAATAATAATAATCGCTTCATAATTGAAATTTAGTTCGAAGTTTGAAAAATTATGGACACGAATACAAATGTATTTACACAAATGGTAATTGTAAATTATTCAATTACATCTTCAAAGAAGGACCAAACGAATGCCTTTGGTATTGGACTCACCACTTTAAAAGGTTCTTTTTTAACAGGATGTTCGAAACTTATAGCGCGGGCATGTAAAGCAATCGAGCCATCTTTAGTGGGTTTAGGAAATCCATATTTTACATCTCCTATTATTGGACAACCAATTCTTGATAGTTGCACTCGTATTTGATGCGGCCTACCAGTTATGGGCTTCACTTCAATTAAATTCCTATCTCCAAGCGCTCTCACTAATCTGTAAGATAAAGTTGATTTTAAGCCTCCCTTCTTATCACTCATATAGGCATGAGTCATATTTTTATTTGAATCTTTTTTAAGCCAATGCGTAATAGTATCTTCTGTTTTAGGAGGCCTCTTTTCAGTTATTGCCCAGTAAGTCTTGTCAACTTGTCTTTCCTGAAACATCTTTGAGAGTCTTTCCAAAGCTTTGGAAGTTCTAGCTAAAACTACGGTTCCACTTACAGGTCTGTCTATTCTATGAGGTGTACCACAGAAGACATTACCTGTTTTATTGTACTTCTCAGCAAGATATTTCTTTGCGTGTTCAGGTAAAGGTGTATCACCGGTTTGGTCACCTTGAACCAGCATGCCAGAAGGTTTATTTACCACCAATAGGTGATTATCTTCATACATTACGATTTGTAGAAATTCTTGATAAGTCATAATTAACCTTTTAAATATTGATTAAAATTCAGATTGGAAGTGGAATTCAATTTCAGGGAAGTTATCCTGCACCATTTGTAACCAGGATTTTGTTTCTGCCATAAACACAAGCTTACCATCTTTATCTCGGGCAATATGTCTATGTTTTGATTTCACAAACTCATCCAACTTCTTTTTATCAGAACTGCTAAACCAACAAGCCTTATATAAATTCATAGGAGCAAATTCACAAGAAGCCCCATATTCATTTTTCAACCTATGTTGAATCACCTCAAACTGAAGATTCCCTACAACCCCCACAACTTTTCTAGCTCCCATTTCAAAAGTAAATAGCTGCGCTACTCCTTCATCCATTAATTGCGTTAAGCCTTTATCAAGTTGTTTGGTTTTCATGGCATCTTTATTGATGACCTCCTTAAAAATTTCAGGAGAGAATGAAGGTATACCTTTATAAATACCTTTTTCACCCTCTGATAAGGTATCACCAATTTTCAAATTACCTGTATCAAACAATCCGACAATATCACCAGGATAGGCCTCATCAACTGTTTCTTTATCCTGCGCCATGAAAGCTGTAGCATTTGAAAATCTAAACTTCTTATCATGACGAACATTTAGGTAGCTACTTCCTCTTTCGAATTTTCCAGAACATATTCTCACGAATGCAATTCTATTTCTATGTTTAGGATCCATATTAGCATGAATCTTAAATACGAAACCTGAGAATTTATCTTCATTAGGTTTGATTACCCGCTCTTCTGTTTCTCTTTCTTTAGGTGCAGGGGAAATATTGATGAAAGTATCTAACATCTCTTTTACACCAAAGCTATTAATGGCAGAACCAAAGAATACGGGGGCTACTTTTCCAGTTAAATATTCTTCTTGATTCAACTCAGGATACACTCCTTCAATTAATTCCACATCTTCTCTTAATTGATCCGCTAGCGTATCCCCAACATTTTTATTCAATCTTTCATCAGAAAGATCTTTTATCTCAATCCCATCAGTATTTAGTTGCTGTTTACTTGGTTGAAACAACAATAAATTTTTACTAAATACATTATATACACCTTTGAATGTTTTACCCATACCAATTGGCCAGGTTAAAGGACGTACTTGGATATCGAGTTTCTCTTCAATTTCATCGAGTAAATCGTAAGGATCACGACCTTCTCTATCTAATTTATTAATAAAGCAGATAACAGGCGTATTTCTCATCCTACAAACCTCCATTAACTTCTCAGTCTGTTGCTCTACACCTTTCACACAATCAATTACCATCACTACGCTATCCACAGCAGTTAAGGTACGATACGTATCTTCTGCGAAATCTTGGTGACCAGGAGTATCAAGTAGGTTGATTTTAATGTCTTTGTACTCAAATCCCATAACTGAGGTTGCGACCGAGATACCTCTTTGTTTCTCAATCTCCATCCAGTCGGACTTGGTTGCAGTATCAATTTTATTAGATTTTACCGCACCCGCTTTATTTATAGCACCACCAAAAAGCAAAAGCTTCTCCGTTAGGGTTGTTTTACCTGCATCAGGGTGAGCAATAATCCCAAATGTTCTTCTCTTGCTAATCTCTTGTTCTAACTTATTCATATAGATTCCTCAATCAAGCTGCAAAATTACGAATAAGTATTGGAATTGCAGAACAAAGGCCTTAATGAAAATTAAAAGCAGTATAAGCTAATAAAAACACACTGCTTTGAGCTGAGCAATGTAAATTATCATCTAGTTTACTTCAATATGTCTCTCATTACTACAAATAACACAAAAGCCTGTTAAAAGAATAAAGGACGATTTTAAGTATAAAATACGTAATTTTACTTAATTTATTAATTTACATTCTTACTATATTTACATTATTATAAATATAATATAACATATTAAATAACTTAAATCATAATAATATGGTAGAATCTAAAGAGTTTGACAGTATAAAATTAAGTTATGATGAGGATGACAAATATATCAATTTCGAATATTTGAAATCATCAAAATCAGATGATTTTAGAGCTGCTTGGAATGCCGCACTCAAAATACAAGAAGATAAAAACTGTAAGAAATGGCTACTAAACCAAAAAAAACAAAGTATACATCCTGAAGATCAAAAATGGGTAGAAACGGATTGGATTCAAAGATCAATGAAAGCGACCCCATTCTCTGAGGACGATCCTCGCTATGTAGCAATAATCCAAGCCGAAAATTTCTTTGTAGAATTTTCAACAAAGAAGTTTATCAAAGAAAATAGCTTCCCTGGCTTTATTATCAATATTTTTCGCAATGCAGAGGATGGCGTAAAATGGCTGAAGGAAGTAGGCGCATAGTTTATAATAAGGGGGGGGGCGGTAAATCACGGACATCAAAAAAGCTTTTAACTTCTTTGATGTCCTTATATTAGAATACATATTGTAATGAAAGAATATAATTTCTACCTGGAGCAGATAGTCCAGAGCTGTATGGTCTGTATCTCTGATCCGTTATATTCTCAACACCTCCATTGATATGCAAATCTTTAAATAATTGATAACTCAGTTTTAAGTTCAAAGTATACCAAGCAGGGGAATACGTATTTCCATCCTCATCCAGCGCATAAATTTCAGTTTTTCCTCTTTCATCAACTGCTAGTTGATCATGACTTCTTTCTACTTGATAATTTGTATAGACCTGAACCATAAAATCAGCTGAATTATAAGTTATGCGAGTTACTCCAAACATAGGAGCAGCATGTCTTGAAGGACTAATTTCTCCATTATCTAATTCTTCTTCACCTAATTGATAATTTAAGTCTGATGTTATGTTTATTCCTGCCCATAGTTTTACTTCAATACCTGCCTGAACGCCATAAACTGTAGCTCTGGCAGCATTTTGTATGGCTTGAACTCTACTATTAACACCATCGTATATTATACTGTCCTGACCATTTAATTGAAAGTTTCTACGGACCATGGCATTGTTTAAGAGTGTATAATAAGCTGTAGCATCAACCTTCAGAAAATCATTGAAAACTTTCGTAACTCCTAAATCCCAATTATAAGCATATTCAGCATTTAAATTAGGGTTAGGAACTGTGACAGCACCTGGTTCTGAATCAAATATTTTACCTACATCATCAACATTGGGTGATCTAAAAGCTGTCCCAAAGTTAGCATTTATGATTAAAGAAGAATTAGGTATATAAACTGTGCCTATACTTCCTGTAAGAGCTCCATTATTTATTTTAGCTTCTTTAAAAGGAAAATCATAAAATGAATTATCAAAATCAGCATTTAATAAAAAATGATTGTAGCGCAGCCCCCCTTGCAAAGTGATTTGACTAGAAGGTTTGTATTCATAATTGGTATAAAAAGCCATAGAGTTCCAATTGGCATTAGGATATCTGGAAGCGGAGATAATTTGGTCACCATTTAGGATATTCTCTTCCATCCCATTTGAACTCACATCATTTCTCACATACTCAACGCCATAGAACAATGTATTGTCCTGATTAACAGATTTAATCAAGTCAACATTAGCAGAATAGGCCTCTACATTCTCCGCTCTAGTTCTTCTAATTTCATCCTGAAAAGAACGATCTATTCTACTCTCCTGGAAATTTTGATGTGCCAGTCTTACAGAAAGCTGATCAAAAAATAAAGACTCATTAGAATAAGTGATGTTTAGATTATTCATCATCCATTTCTGAGGCCCATATTTCCATTCTGCATATCGTGGCAACCCATTTCTCACTCTATTATGCCTATCATACCTGCCGTAATCAGAAGTTTCTGAATAGTGAAATCCATATTGAAAGTCTAATTTATCATTAGGCCGAAACCTAACTTTCTGCATTAAGTTGGTTTGCGTATAGGCACTTGGTATTTGCAATAATGGATCATCCTGTTCAAGGATGCGGTCTTCACCATTCTCCGTCTCTACATAATAAGGTTTCACATAATCCTGTGGCCCATTACTACCCTGTCTCAAATGATCATAATCCCATCGACTTGCACTTGTCACAAAAGCCCATTTTTTCCATCCGTAATTAAAATCCGCATGTAGAGTTTTTTCTTTATTAGCTGAAGATATTCTAGTATTTACCTTACCTGAAAGGATCATATTATTAGAGTCCGAAAGTTTAGGGGTTAAGGTCTGAAAACTCATTACACCACCAATTGCATCACTTCCATAAATAACAGAACCTGGGCCAAATAAAACTTCTGTATTTTCTATTGCAAAAGGATCTAAGCTGATGACATTCTGAATATTTCCACCTCTGAAAATCGCATTATTCATCCTTACCCCATCAACTGCATATAACAAACGATTGGTTGCGAAACCTCTAATCATAGGGCTTCCTCCACCCTGCTGACTTTTTTGAATATATACTTTTCCAGATACTCCTAGCAAATCAGCTGCAGTTTGTGGATTTTGTAAGGCTACCTCCTCAGGAGAAATTGAAATGATTTTTGAAGGGGTATCAGTACTAAATTGCTTCCATCTGGTTGCAGATACCACAACTTCATTCAAATCAAAATTTTGTGACCTTAACAAAATGATAAAATCATTAGCCTTAAGCTGATCATAACTAAAAGTTTCAGTATGATAGCCCAAACGTTGAATTTGAATCTGCTTCTCTCCTTTTAGTTTTGATATATCTGCTTCTCCGTTTTTATTAGTATTAATAAATATATTTTTATTTACACTCATAATGGACACCATTTCTATGGGTTTAGAAGTTTCGGCATCCTTTATTAGAACTGTTTGAGCATAGGTCATAGAAAAATTACCTAAAAACAAACAGAGCAATAAGATATTCCTCATTATAATTTAGTTTATAAATTTTTAAAAAGTTTTATGAAGGCTGGTCTAAAAATTTAAAAGCCTTACATTCAGGAAAATTTATATGAAGAATTTCGGAGGGGGTGTTTCGGCAATATGGTCAGCATTTACCAAACGACAATTAAAATCAGATTGATGGTTGATGAAACTTGTGAACTGAATAAAGTTTACGGTAAATGATTGCTCGCAAAACAATGATTTATAAAATGAAATCAATTGAGATTCTTGTTCATTTTTCTTTTTATCATTCCCTAAAATCTCATTGACTAATTTTGTAAGTTTTTTATTTAATGCAGTCTCTTCATGATCCCACCAACACCAATATTTAATACTATCATAAGTTTTTTCTACTTGAACTATATCATACATCTCGCCTTTATATTCAAATTCCTTTGAATGTTCCCAATCTAATTCAGTTTTTGCTTCTGCTTTTGAAAGCTTAATCAATACTAATTCTGACTTGTCTAGTGATTGTATGATATTCTCCTTTACCTCACGCTTAATTACGCTTTTCTCATACTGAAATATTAGAAAAGTAACACCTGCAGGAGCAAGCAAGCAAAATATGAGCAATATTTGAATAGATCTGTTTTTCAAATCTTGAGGTATATAAAGTAAATTTACTGATTTTGTTTGACTATACTGTTAACAAATTCTCCAGTTCCATAAATGGTTAATGCCAGTGATAAGTTCAAATCAATATAAACCTTAATTAAAAATTAATTAAATTGATAAGATTAAATATCAATATTATGAAAATAAAGCCTACAAAAAGAACCTATGAATCGGACGATATAGTTGTAGTATGGCAACCTTCACTATGTATGCACAGTGAAAAATGCTGGCGTGGATTACCAGATGTATTTCAAAGAGATGCAAAACCATGGGTAAATACTGATGGTGCAGATGATAAGCGAATTAAAGAGCAGGTTGACATGTGTCCTTCAAGAGCGCTTTCTGCATATTGGAAAAATCAAGAGGCAGAAAATTCATTCGAACACGCAGATATAACGCATATAGAAGTAAGTAAAAACGGACCTTTAATTGTAAAAGGAAAAATTAAAATTTCCGATTCAGAAGGGAATACTGAAATAAAAGAGAGGAATACAGCCTTATGCAGATGTGGGGCTTCGAATAACAAACCTTTTTGTGACGGAACGCATAATAAAATTGATTTTAAAGGATAAAAAAAGAGGAAACAATTATTAGTTGTTTCCTCTTTTCATCTTAATTACTCAGTTTGAAATATATCGGAATATTCATCCTTACACGAACAGCTCTACCTCTTTGTCTGCCTGCTTCCCATTTTGGAGCATTTTCAATTACTCTTTTGGCTTCTTCATCAATCCCTTTTGAAACTCCTTTTAAGACTTCAACTTGCGTTAAGGATCCGTCCTTTTCAATGACAAAAGTTAAAACTACTCTTCCTTCAATACTTCTATTTTGTTCATATCGCGGATATTCAATTGATTCAGATATGTATTTGTAAAATGCTTCAATTCCGCCATTAAATTTAGGTGCTACCTCAAGCAAGTTGGAATTATAAACCTTATTATCCTCTACTTTTTCTTCAGGAATTTTAAAGGTAGTCCCAACATCAACCAATACTTCCTCTATTTCTACTTCAGTCGGCTTCTTTTCTGCAGGCAATTCTTTCGCCTCCACTATATTAATCTCACCTTTAGGTTCAATTACTGGTTTTGGTTTCGCTTTAGGGGGTTGTGATGTGCGTAATACATCCTGACTTATAATAAGAATTTCATCTTCAGGAAAATCTATCTTTTCGTCCTCTGAAATAGATACTTTAAATTCAAAAGCAATAAAGCATAGACTAATTGCTAAAACCAAACCTACATTAAAAAATAAAGGTCGTTTTGAATACAATTCGCGAGTGGCATTTTTGAAATGTTCCATAGTGAATAATCATTTTAAGTTGAACATGATTATTCATACACCTACTACTTTAACGCAAAGCAATTGCATTAATTGTATATCCTAAGGATTTTAATGTTTATTGGCTAGCTGACCACAAGCTGCATCAATATCTTTACCTCTACTTCTTCTTACATTTACAATCACCCCTCTATCCTCAAGAAATTTTGCAAACTGATCTAGTTTATCTTCTTCTGTATTCGTGAAATCAGCTTGGTCAATTGGGTTATACTCGATTAAATTAACCTTAGCTGGAACATATTTAGTAAACTGCCAAAGTTCTTTTGCATCTTCTAAACTATCATTAAAGTTATTAAAGACACAATATTCAAAGGTTACTCTGCTTTTAGTTTTATTATAGTAATACTCCAGTGCCTCTCTTAATACTGGTAAATTATTGCTGTCATTAATTGACATGATGCGGCTACGCTTTTCATCATTTGCAGCATGTAATGAAAGTGCAAGATTAAATTTAGCTTCATCATCAGCTAATTTCTTAATCATTTTGGAGATACCAGCTGTAGAAACAGTGATTCTTTTTGGAGACATGAATAATCCTTTCTCGGAAGTAATATGTTCAATTGACTCCATCATATTTTTATAGTTAAGTAATGGTTCTCCCATCCCCATATACACTATATTAGTAAGCGGCATGTCATAATGAGTTTCGGCTAGTTCTTTAATCATTACGACTTGGTCATAAATTTCAGCAGCCTCAAGGTTTCGCATTCTTTTTAAATAACCCGTTGCACAGAATTTGCAACTTAATGAGCAACCAACCTGAGATGAGACACAAGCTGTCATTCTATTTTCGGTAGGAATTAATACACCTTCTACCTCATGACCATCATGTAGTTTAAATGCAACTTTTATGGTTCTATCATTACTTAATTGTTTTGATGCAATAGTAATTCTATTGATACAGTAGTTTTCATCTAACCACTCTCTCAATCCTTTTGATAGGTTAGTCATTTCTTCAAAAGAGGCAGCTGATTTAACCCAAAGCCATTCATAGATTTGCTTAGCTCTAAATGCTTTCTCACCAAATTCAGTCAAATCTTGAGCTATGGCTTCAATAGACATCTTTCTAATGTCTATCTTTTTCAGATTAACCTCAATTACTTCCTTTTCAATATGTACTGCTTTCTCTTGCATATCACAAAATTACAATAATCAGCAGACATAAGCCTAATGAGTTGGTATTAGTTCAAAAATTGTAAGGAAATTAAATAATTAGGCGAATAAATCGATTTCTTTAGCAATACCTTTAGCGTTTACTATACTAATCTTTTTGCCATTAATATCGATTAATCCATCCTTTTTAAAGTCAGACAGTAATCTAATTAAGGTTTCAGTAGCGGTTCCCACTATTTTAGCTAAATCTTCTCTTGTTAAGGCAATATCAATTTCTGTTTTTTGATCGCCATCAATTCCATAGGAATTTTTTAGCATCAACAAAGTAGTGGCTAATCTTTGACGTACTGTTTTATTTGCCATATCGGCCATCTTTTGTTCCATCACTCCTAAATCATGACAAACCGCTTGCATTAACTTATTCTGAAAATCTTGATCTTTCGAAATAAGATCCGTGAAGCTACTTTTAGGGATGAAGCAAACTTTTGCATTTTCAAGGATAGTTGCAGATGAATTATAGTTTTCACCAGAAAGTAGTGCTCGGTAACCTAAGAAGTCCCCATCTTTAGCTAATCTTACAATCTGCTCTCTTCCTGAGTCATCAGTTTTGTAGATTTTCACCTTCCCTTCGCTTATGCAAAATAATCCCATTGGTTGGGTGCCTTCAAGGAAAAGAACTTGACCTTTATTGTGTGCTAAAGTACTTTTATGCTCACTCAATGTGCATAAAGCTTGTTCAGGAATTTCATTAAACATAGATTTCCTCCTACTAAGGCATAGTTCACAAGGGATATTTTTAACTTTTTTGGACATAACAACGGATAATTATCATATTCTTTTAGGCTACATAAAGATAAACTTTTTCCGAGAAACTCAAAAGATATAAATATCATGTTTTTTCATATTACCCTTTAGTTTTAATAACTTCATATTTGACGTAAATTTAATAATTATGAAAAAAGGGCTTTTAAAAGGAATTATTTTGATTGCGATAGGAGCATTTATAATCTATTGGTCTGTCGATCATAGTCCAAATGCTTCCATTGGTGAGAAAGTAAATGATTTATTAGATGATAATGCTTACCGAATGAGCGAGACTTGGTATTACACCTCGCTTGTTGGGGGTAGTATTATAGCATTATTAGGTCTGAGAAGTTTGTTAAAATCTTAAAGTAATTCCCAAGGCCTCTATCTGAGCCCTTGGGAAATAATTTTTATACTTTATTAAATACTTTAATCACTCCATTCCTAATTTCGGGATGCTTAAAGTAGTGATGTATTGTATCTGCTATTTGAGAAGGTTTTACCCAATCATCAAAATTCATATCAGACATTGCCTCCCTATTTGGTGGAGTATCAATAATGCTTGGTACTACCACGTGGGCACTAATATTATGCTCTGCGAAATCTGCATTGATTATATCTGCAAGACTAAATATTAGTTGTTTGGCTAAACCATATGAAACTACGTTTTTCAATTCGTCAGCTGATAAAACAGGTTTGGCACCAATTAAAAATATTTGCCCTCCTTTAGGCATTTTTTCCATCAAAGGCTTTACAATATTGTATGCAGTATCAAAATTCAGCTTGATTTGCTTATGGATATCTTCTATTCCCACATCCTTAATACCTCCACCAGCGTAACCTCCAACTGTCAGAACTGCTCCGTCTAATTCACCATAGGTTTTGGATGCATTTTCCACTGCTTTTTCAGCTGCACCAGCATCCATCAAATCAAACTTTTGCTTTTGAAATGATTTTTCGGCATCACTTACATTTTCATCTAGTCCTACTAAACCGAATATATTATGTCCTTCAGAATTGAGTTTTTGAGCTACTGCGCTTCCTAAATTACCATCAGCGCCACTTACGATTATATTCATAGTTAATTTTATTTTTCAAAAGTTATACCCTCTGGGTTCGCACCCAACATTTCTAAATATTTACTAACATCCTTTACCATAGCATCAGGACCGCACACATAAAAATGCTGAGTAAAATTTTCTATATGCCTTTTTAGAAAGTCCATATCTACCATTTTGTTTTCATGACCTTCAATATTTTGATGTGTCAAGGTTGAAATGAAATTCTCTCCTAAAATGTCATTGAAATATGATTCTAAAATGACATCATCACCAGTTTTATTTGAAAATATCAGACTATTCTCCCCTATCTCACCTTTTTTTTCTAAGTCTCTAAAAATTGCAATGAAAGGAGTGATCCCCGCACCACCGGCAATGAAAGTCCCTGTTCCTTTATATTCTATGGCACCCCATGCATCATCTATAATTAATTCATCTCCTTCAACAAGGCTGTCAATTTCATTGGTTACACCATTATGATCATGATAAGTTTTAATTACAAATTCTAAGTGATCCTCATCTGGCAATGAAGTAAATGTGAAAGGCCTTTTTTCTTCAGTCCAATCTTTTTTATTGATTGCTACCTCTGTCGCCTGTCCTGGTGTGAATTGATAGCCATTAGGTTTTTCGGTTTTGATTCGCTTTACGTTGTGCGTTAGAGACAGCACATCCAAAATTTTTACCTTATTTGCCATTTTTATAAAGTTTAGTTCTTTTATAAAAACGGATATAGAAAAATATGTTTAGCAAATAGAAAATCTATTGATCTAGTTTATTAACTATTTGTTCGAGGTTAAGATTTTCCCAGTTTTCTAACACATCGGGTTGTTGCATTACTTCATCCATAATGCGCTGTTGTTTCATGCCTATTTCACAAGCTTCAGAATATCTTAAATCACTGAAAGTTACCATAGAATATAATGGCATCCATTTTTCAGGGTATAAATCATGAAGTTTTGCTTCAATTTTCTTCTGAATCAGAAATTTATCATCTGCTACCAAATCCCGCATCTCCACAAAATTATGTAAAGCTAAATCTGCGATAGCATCTCCATCACTTTTTCGCAAGTTTTGATAATCTTCCAACACCTTTTCCCAATCATCCTCATATTTATCTAGCAAAACATTTAACTCAAAGCAGTCTTCAAAACCAGCATTCATTCCTTGCCCATAGAATGGAACAATAGCATGAGCAGCATCTCCGATAAGAACACAATTATTTTTCACCCAAGGCTCACATTTGATGGTCACCAATGATGAAGTAGGGTTTTCAAAATACTCTTGCTGAATATTTTTCAAATGTGGTAAGCTATCAGGGAAGGTATTTTTGAAAAAATGTAATACTTGTTGCGGTGTTTGTAAGCTTTCGAAAGAAGGTTGTCCTTCAAATGGAAAAAACAAAGTACAAGTGAAACTCTTATCTAAGTTTGGAAGTGCAATTAACATATATTGACCTCTAGGCCAAATATGTAAGGCGTTGGGTTCAATTGCAAACTCACCATCTTCAGTAGGGGGAATGGTTAATTCCTTATAACCATGAGGAATATAATATTGATTATAATTAAAGCGATCAGATTTCATCATAGCCTGACGCAATTTTGAAAATGCGCCATCGGCACCTAAAACTAAATCAAATTCAAGAGTTTTCTCCTTAGCTTCAGGTGTTCCGAAAGTTACTTTGGTTTCTTCTAAATCAACTGCTTTACAAGGATGTTCAAAATGAATTTTAACTCCTGATTTTTCAGCTCTATTTAATAATATTTTATTCAGATTTGCCCTCGATACGGAATTAATATATTGCCCTTCTTTACCATAAGGCTGAAATGTCAAATTGCCATCTAAGCTATGCATCATTCTGCCCTTCATTGGAAGCATAATCTCCTCCACTTCATCCAATACATCAATATCTTTTAACGCTTTTATCCCCCTTCTGCTGAGCGCCAAATTTATTGAGCGCCCTGAATCAGAAGAAGACAATCTCATGTCATCTCTTTTTTCAAAAAGATCGACATTATAGCCTCTTTTTTTAAGATATATACTTAATAATGTACCGACTAATCCAGCTCCTAATACTGCAATATGTTTAATTTCCGTATTCAAAATAGGCTTATTTTAATGCTTCAACAGACTCTTTCAATTTTTGGATAAAAAGATACTGTTCTTCAAAAGTATTGTATAGTGGAACGGGCGCTAAACGGATTACATTAGGCTCTCTCCAATCACCTAAAACACCTCTTTTCATTAATTCATCGAATAATGGCTTCCCGTATTTTAATAAATATAATGATAATTGGCAACCTCTATTTTCAGGCTCTTTAGGTGTAATTATTTCTAATATTTTTTCTTCTTTATTGAATTCATTAATTAAGTATTCCAGATAACCGGTCAACTTAATACTCTTTTCACGTAAAGCTTTCATTCCAACTTCTTTAAATATTTCTAAAGAAGCATAATGAGCAGCATGACCCAAAACATTTGTATTGCTTAATTGCCAGCCATCAGCTCCTTCCATAGGAATAAAGCCTTTTTTCATTTGGAACCTCTCTCCTTCATCATGTCCCCACCAACCCGCAAATCGAGGAAGCTCTTTATCATTTGCAAAGCGTTCATGTACATAAATTCCCGACACATTTCCAGGTCCTGAGTTTAAATATTTATAGGTACACCAGCTGGCAAAATCAACATCCCAATCATGAAGTTTTAATTCTATATTACCTGCTGCATGAGCAAGGTCAAAACCAGCATAAGCACCCACCTCATGTGCTGCTTTCGTAATTTTTTCTAAGTCAAAGAATTGTCCAGTATAATACTGAAGACCTCCCATCATCACCAAACATAGCTCATTCTGATGCTTTTGTATAGTGGAAATAATATCCTCCGTTCTTAGGGTGTCTTCACCTTCTCTAGGCGCAATTTCTACTAATGCCTTTTCAGGATCAAATAGATTTTGACCTGCATGGTGAGCGTGAAAATTTAATTGTGATTCGAATACATATTGATCCGAAGGAAAGGCCCCTTTTTCTACAATGATTTTATACTTCTTTGCAGTTGGTCTATAGAATGAAACTAACAGCAAGTGAAGATTTACCGTTAAATTATTCATGGGAACCACTTCAACTGGTTTAGCCCCTACGATTTCAGCTATCGCCTCCTTTCCATATTCATGGTATTTAAACCATATATTTTCTTTTTTCTTATTGAAATGACCTTCAACCCCAAACAGCTCCCAATCTTTCATTTCCTTTTCAATAAATGCCCGGGTTCTTTTAGGTTGAAGTCCTAATGAATTTCCTGTATAATATATTACTTGTTGTCCATCAATTACTGGAATATGGAACTCATCTCTGTATTTATTTAATGGATCTTCTTGATCCATCTTCTGTGCATATTCTAGTGAATTACTGTAATTTTCTATCATTATTGAGTTAATATATTATTTAAAATAAGCCTAGTTGCCGGTTTGATTCAATTTCAATTAACTGTCTTTTTATGGCTAATCCGCCTACATAACCTGTAAGTGCTCCCTTAACTCCTACTACTCTATGGCATGGGATTAAAATTGGAATTGGATTTTTACCTACTGCATTTGCTACTGCCCGTATTTTTTTGACATCTCCTAATTGAGCTGCTAATTTACCATAGCTAATGGTTTTTCCGTAGGGTATTTCCATCAATTTTTCCCAAACTTCTTTTTGAAAGTCTGTTCCATTCAAATAATATTCAAACTGAAAATCTTTTCTATGACCATTGAAGTATTCCAAAAGTTGATTTTCTATTGAAGTAACTACTTTAGGCTTAATCCCTTTTAATGAATTTTGTGGTTGATTAAATGAAATTCTAGCAATTTTGTTTTGTTTTATTCCAATTAGAAGTTTACCAAATTTAGAATCTATGAAAAATTCTTGCTCAATGTGTTGCATATTCTTCTTTCTCCAAGCCTAACCACTTTAAAGCATTTTTACCTAATAATTTTGCTTTTAGCTCATCTGAAAAATTACTCGTTTCAATAATTTTCCCAGGCTCTAACTCTCCTAATGGAAAGGGATAATCAGTTCCTAAAGCAATAAAATCCTCTCCCATGGTTTTAATAAGATATTCAAGCGTTGAAGGATCATGTACTAATGAATCCACATAAAACTTTTTCAAATACTTAGTGGGATGATGCGGATTATCAATTGCGCATAAATCGGGTCTAACATCAAAGCCATGACCAACTCTACCTATAGTTGCAGGAAAAGAACCGCCACCATGCGCAAATGCAACTTTTAAATTAGGTAAACGCTCGAATACCCCTCCGAATATCATGGAACATATTGCTCTTGAAGTTTCAGCGGGCATACCTACTAACCAAGGAAGCCAATATTTTGGCATTTGATCCTTACCCATCATATCCCAAGGGTGGATGAAAATCGATGCTCCTAAATCCTCTGCAGCTTGAAAAACAGCAAAAACCTCAGGAGCTTCTAGGTTCCAATCATTAATATGCGTTCCGATTTGAACTCCAGCTAAACCTAGTTCTTTTACACATCTTTCTAATTCTTTAATAGCCAAATCGGGTGCCTGCATAGGCAAAGTTCCCAATCCTATAAAACGATCAGGATAGCGACTAACAACTCCAGCAATATGATCATTTAACATTCTAGATAGATCGAGAGTATCTTCTGGTTTTGCCCAATAACTAAACATTACTGGAACTGTAGATAGCACTTGAACATCTACATTATGATTTTCACACTCATGCATACGTGTAACTGGATCCCAGCAATTATCTTCTACTTCCCTAAAGAATTTATCATCCATCATCATCCTTGCGCAACAAGGTTTATGATGCTCAAGCCTGATGAAGCCGCCATATCCATAACGCTCTCTCAAATCTGGCCAATTTTCAGGCAAAATATGAGTGTGAATATCAACCTTTAAAGGTCTTTTATTTGCTAAATTCTCTTTAGTTTCCATTACACAAATCTTGGATCTGTTTCCATTACATGACCACAGTTATTGCAAGTTCTCAAATCTTCTGAGGCATAAAACTCTGTAAACCTTGGTAAAAAGTCTTTTTCGATATCCACCAAAGGAAAATAGGTTTCATGTAATTTGTGATTACAATTATCACAATACCATAATAAACCATCCTTCATATCCGTTCCCTTTCTAATTCTTTCAACCACTAACCCAATAGAACCTTCCTTTCTTATGGGGCTGTGCGGTGTTTTAGCCGGACATAAAAACATATCTCCAGGGCCTAAATCCATTGTAACCGCTTTACCATCTTCTTGTATCTTAACCTGAATTTCACCTTCAAGCTGATAAAAAAGTTCTTCGGTTTCATTATAATGATAATCTTTTCTGGCATTAGGCCCAGCTACTATCATTACAATATAATCACCTGCTTCTTTATATAGATTTCTATTTCCAACAGGTGGCTTTAAAGAATCTCTATTTTCTTCTACCCATTTGGTTAAATTAAAAGGTTTTTGAATTGCCATTACTAATTATATTTATATGAGCTTATATCTTCTAATATAAGATTTGATTTTGTTTATCTTTTAAATTTAGTGAAATTAAGACGTAGTTTAAAATCAGATAATTAATAAAATTTAAAGACATAAATCAGAAGTATAATGGATTTAGATCTATCAGGAAAAAGAATATTAGTAGGTGGAAGTACAGCAGGAATTGGAAAAGCAATTGCTCATGCATTTGCAAAGGAAGGTGTAAATGTTACTTTAATTGCAAGAGACCAATCTAAACTAGAATCCACTAAAAATGAATTAAATAATGATAATCAAGACCACCACATATTAGTAGCGGACTTCTGCCATCCTGAATCCTTACGCGATATCGTAATTGATTATTGTGCTAAAAACACAGTTGATATTTTAATTAATAACACAGGCGGGCCTAGTCCGGGCGCTGCGCATGAAGCATTAGGTAAAGATTATATGACTGCTTTCCAACAGCATTTGATATGCAATCAATACTTAGCTCAGGCTGTTATTCCTAAAATGAAAGATCAAAACGAAGGTAGAATCATTAATATTATTTCCACTTCAGTAAGACAACCCATCCCAAATTTAGGGATATCCAATACTATAAGAGGTGCTGTGGCAAGTTGGTCGAAGACTCTATCAAAAGAATTAGGCCCATTTGGCATTACTGTTAACAATATTTTACCAGGCGCAACAATGACAGGTCGATTAAAAGGTTTAATCCAAAATAAAAGTAAGGCCAGTGGAAAAAGTATGGATGAAGTTAGCGCTGAAATGCAAGCACAAATTCCTGCCAGACGTTTTGCTGAACCCGAAGAAGTAGCAGATGCAGTTTTATTTTTAGCATCAAAGAAGGCAGCATATATCAGTGGGGTCAATTTACCAGTGGACGGTGGTCGATTAGATTGTATTTAAAATGGAAAAAATAGCTAATTATATAAATGGAGAACTTATCACTCCATTTTCTTCACAATACATGGACAATATTGCTCCTTCAACTGCTGAGAAATATTCAGAAATACCTTTATCTGATAATTCAGATTTAGATGAAGCTATAAAGGCGGCAGAAATTGCATTTCCTAGCTGGAGTAATTTAAGTGCCAATGAAAGAGCCTCTTTTCTTTTAAAAATATCTGAAGAGATTAAAAAGAATTTACATGAATTAGCTAAAGCTGAGAGTAGGGATACAGGTAAACCTTTAAGCCTTGCTATGAATGTTGATATCCCCAGAGCAAGCGCAAATTTTGAATTCTTTGCTCATGCCATAACTCAATTTAGCAGCGAATCACATTCAGGGGTAGATAGTATAAATTACACCTTAAGAAAACCTATTGGAGTAGTAGGATGCATTTCACCATGGAACCTACCACTTTATCTTTTTACTTGGAAAATTGCTCCTGCCTTAGCTAGTGGGAATTGTGTAATTGCAAAACCATCTGAAATCACACCTTACACTGCTTTTTTATTAAGTAAAATCTGTAAAAAAGTAGGCTTACCAAAAGGTGTATTAAACATCCTGCATGGTAAAGGAGCAGAAATAGGAAATGAAATTGTAAAAAACGGTAAAATCAAGGCTATATCATTTACAGGCGGTACCGCCACAGGTAAGAAAATAGCCGAGATTTCTGCCCCCATGTTTCGGAAAATCTCACTTGAATTAGGAGGGAAAAATCCTGCTTTAGTTTTTGCAGATTGTGACTTAGAAAAAACTGTGGATGAATTAGTAAGAGCCTCATTTGCCAATCAGGGTGAAATATGCCTATGTGCTTCTAGAATATACATTGAAAGCTCAATTTATAAGGAGTTCAAAAAGATATTTGTTAGTAAGGTGAAAAACTTAAAGGTAGGAGACCCAAATCAAGAGGATACCAATATGGGTGCCTTAGTTTCAGCTCAACATAAAGAAAAAGTTATAAACTATATTCAATTAGCAAAGGAGGAAGGTGGAACATTATTATGTGGCAATGAAACCTTAAAGCTAAATCCCCCTTATGATCAAGGTTATTTTCTAAGGCCTCATGTATTTGAAAACCTTAATTCATCTTGCAGAACGAATCAAGAAGAAATATTCGGCCCAGTAGTAAGTTTAAATACTTTTGAAAATGATGATGAAGCAATTCTATTAGCAAACGATAGTGATTATGGTCTTGCCTCAAGTATCTGGACTTCAGATTTATCAAGAGCTCATCAGATTAGTGAAAGAATTAATACAGGTATTGTATGGGTAAACTGCTGGATGAAGCGCGATTTAAGAACTCCGTTTGGTGGAATGAAAAATAGTGGTTTAGGTAGAGAAGGAGGACTTGAAGCATTAAGGTTTTTTACTGAACCTAAAAATGTATGTATTCAATACTAATTAAATTGTCCTAATTACTCTTAAAATAATAAAGGCCAATCAAATGATTAGCCTTTATATTCAAATTAGATATGCTCTTAAGCAGAAGCGTCAGTTGCTGTTTCAGCACTAGGCTCTTTCAATTTAGCAATGTGGAAAGTCTTTCTAGCTTTATGACCACAATATGAGCATTTGAAATATTTCATTAACTCACCATCTTCAGTTACTGTAGGTGATTTTATAATTTCTTCTTTTACAACTTTTAAAGTTTGGTAATTACATTCAGAACATTGTAATGCGTGTAAGTGACCAGAATACTTCTCGATTTTAGTATACCCAGTTTCTTCATCTACCCAAACATCATAATCCACTGAGAAAATATCTTCTTCCGCCTGCATACCTTCATCAAGGTAAACATCTTCTTCCTCTTCACTCAATAATTTCATTGGCTTACCAGTTTTAGGAGAGACTCTAGGCGTATAACGTAATTTCTTCAATCTCTTTTCGATGTAAAAAGGAAAGTAGAAACGTAATACATTTTGAATAATTACACCAATTATTAGAGCTAACATAGCCGAAACAAAAACTTTCACAGCAAACCATAAAAATTCTTGCTCTCCAAATACAGAGTTCACCCAAATAACTACACCTACTAATAAAATTACAGCAGAACGCCATAAAGCATCAATTTCATTTTTATTGATGTAATCATACCTCTGTTTGAATTCTTTCAAGGTGCCTAATCTTAAATAATAAAGTAAAACAAGTAAGACGGCTATTCCAACAGTAACCATTCCTACATATGGTCCGTATTGGTTAATCATGTCAAAGATATCTGCCATAATTCAGTTTTTTAGTGATGGTAAATTTAGTTTTCTAATGCGAAATATGAATAATTCATTGTAAAAAAACAACGAAACTTCAAGCAAGTTAAAATTAATTCGTTAAAATTCTATCAATAAAGTTATATAAATTAATTGAAATACCTAAAAAAATATTTTTTTATCCTTTCATCTTAAGTCAATACTCTAAGCAATGACTACTAATCAACTTATTACTAGATGATTACAAAGCCAATTTGAGATTATATCTTGATACAGAAGAATATAAAAAAGGATAGAATAAAAATTTACTGAAAATTATTCTTTAAATAGACAACCTTCTAGCAATTATTCGTGTCTTAAAATTATCCGAGTAACAATACTTGGATATAATTATATCGCGTATTTTTTATATTATTAAAAGAGATTTATTATGATGAAGTTATTGAAAAATGGATTGCTTCTAGCAATTACAGGTTTATTCATTTTCACAGCCTGTGATGAAACTGGAGATGAATTACCTACTGGTACTGCGCCAAATGTGACTGTTAGTGTTGCAGACCCTCAAGACGAATATTTTCCTGGAGATGAGGTTAATGTGTTAATCGAATTTACTGCAGATGCACCAATTGTTCTAGGAACTATAAGTGCAGAATCAGAAAATTTTTCACTTGATTTATCCGCCATTGACGGAATATCGGCTGCAGGAGAAAATGAACCTTACACTATTGATTTAAATGCTTTTGGAGTTGCTAATCAAACTAGTGGGACTATAGATTTAGGATTATTAGTAATAAACGAAGGACTTGTTAATGAAACAATAACTTTTACAGCAGCTATCGGAGATGAAGAAGATAGAATAGGTGAAGGAGATCTAGATGTCGCTGTAAGTGCCCTCCCAGAACCAGATCCATTAACATCATTCAGTGCGATTTTATTGGCTGCACCACTTCAGGATGCTGATGGAACAACTGCAAGTAAAACATCCAAAACTTTCTTTAGTACTAATACTGGGGAGACTTATTCTATGAATGACATTAATAGTACATCTGACCCACTATCTGCTAATATTGATTTTGGCTATTTTTATGGTTCAGGAAGTGCTAATACAGAAGCAACAATAGCTTCTCCAGCCAATTACCCATTTGACTATGGTCAAGATGCATGGGGAACTCTAAATAACACCTTAATTAGAGCAACAGATGTAACTGAATCACAATTCAACGAAGCTAACTTAACTTTCATTAATGACGCATTTGAGAATGGTACTCCAGGTTCAACTGATGGAAGAATCACTAATTTATCAGTAGGTGATGTATTAGCTTTTGAAACAGACTCTGATAAAGATGGAGGTGCTAAAAGAGGATTATTATTAGTTGAAGCTATTACTGCTGGTGATGGTGAAGATGGCCAGATTGAATTTTCAATTATAATGGAAGAATAAAAGCATTATTTATAAACAAAAAAGCTCAGAGTTACTTCTGAGCTTTTTTTATGCATATATTTCAACTAATTACTTTACCGCTTCTAATGCTTTTTCGTAATTAGGTTCATTTCCAATTTCAGGAACCAATTCGTTATAAACAACCTCTCCTTCAGGATTAACTACTACTACTGCTCTTGCATTTAATCCTTTGAATCCGCCATCAACTAACTCTACTCCATAATCTTTACCAAAACTATCATTTCTAAAATTTGAAACAGGAATTGCATTTTCAATGCCTTCTGCTCCGCAGAACCTAGCCTGAGCAAACGGTAAATCTTTTGAAATACATAAGACTACAGTGTTATCTAAAGCCCCTGCTTTTTCGTTGAACTCACGAACTGACATTGCGCAAACCTCAGTATCAACACTTGGGAAAATGTTCAATATAATGTTTTTCCCTTTGTAATCTGACATTGAGACTTCCTTCATATCAGTTTTAACCAGATTGAAGTCAGGAGCTTTATGACCTACCGAAGGTAAGTCTGATATGGTATTGGATGGATTGCCACCTAATGTTACTTGTGCCATAGTTTATTATTTGTTTTAGTTTACATTTGTTAACTTAAAATGCAAAGATTAGTTACTGATTATTTATAGTTATTAAAATGAAAGAACTTAAACTTTACGCTGTCGTATTAGGCGGGGCAGCTGAGAAATCAAATACTGAATTACATGATGTAGTTTTTGCGGTGGGTAAATCCATTGAAGATTGCTACACACAACTATTAGATAAATGGTTTGGCATTAAAGAGAAAATGCACATTGATTCCTACATTGAACTTGATGTGGTTGACGGTTATGAAATTAGTCTTGAAAAGGAAAAGAGTGATAATTCAGACAAAAAATTATTCTTTATTAATCTTGGAGCTTATAAAGAAGGAGATTTTATGGAACATCATGCCAATACTTTTTTAGTAGGAGGACTAGCCACCGAAATAAAAAAGAGAGCAAAAGCTAAACTATTAAAAGGATATGACGAAGTTCATAAAGATTATCTATATGAGGTGGATGATATGATTGCCATTGAAGAATTAGAAGGTTATCATGTTCATCTTAACCCTACTACTAAAACTGAAAACTTGAAACCGATCAATGGTTATCATGTCCTACCCAAAAAAGTAGTAAGAGATTATTTAGCATCACATTAATAAAAAAGGGATCAAATGATCCCTTTTTGTTTTATAATCTATTTTTACTCTTCCTTCTTTTTGTCCATGGTTAAGGCTTTAAACAAAAACACTAAAAAACCTCCCACTGTGATAGTAAGACATACTATCATTCCTATTATTGCTTCTGTACTCATTTTTTAACAAATTTTTTGTAAAACCATCCATTAAATACTATTGCGATTAGTAATGCTATCCCCCACTGCGTTACAATGGTCGCATTACTATAAATATCCATCACATTCCAATTTCCATTTTCATCAAACCACGGATATTCACTGTAGCCTTGGCTCATCCACCAATAAACAAGGAATAAACCTGCAACAAAGTTGAAATAAATCATTCCAGTGAAATACTTAGGCGACACCTTAAAATCAGAATTTTGATCAATAAAATCTTTCTTGAATTTAGCAGGGCCGTATTTGATGATAAGAAATGAAATAAATATCCCACTTACTAATAATCCAACTCCCCATACCCAGTCTTGGTTCTCAAAAACAGATAAAAACCATGCTGATGGAAATCCAATTACAAAACAGGCTGCACCTGCAATTATAGCAGCCTGTTTTTTAGATAAATCATAATCCGTTAAATTCCTGATGATTAATTGCATCATCGGCAATATCGAACTAAAAGCAGCCATTGCGAAAGCCCCGAAGAATATCCACGATAAGAATGGACCACCCGGCATTTTAGCAAATAACTGAGGTAAAATAGTAAATACTAAGGCTGTGTTTCCGTCATGAAGAAAATCAACCGCTTCATTAGGGGTAGCTGCCATTGCAAATACTGCTGGTAAAATAGCCATTGCCGCTAATAATGCTGCCGTATTATTACCAAATGCACCTAAAAATGTATTTAAAGTAACATCTTCTTTCGATCTTGAGAAGGAACCAATCGTGATCATTAATCCCCAACCTGCACCTGTACTCCAGGCTGAGTCGGTAATTGCTTCAATCCAAATTATTGGATCTTTAAATTTCTCAAAATCGATTGTGAAAAGGTATTCTAACCCCTGTGTACCACCCGGCATTTGAATTGCAAATGCAGAAACTACCATAAGTAAAATAAAAAGGGTCGGTATTAATATCTTGTTCGTTTTCTCTAAGCCTTGCTTAATTCCTTTACTTAATACCCAAATGGCAATACTAATGGTAAACATGTAGCATAAAACTGCTTCCCAACTTGAGTTAGATAAACCTGCCCAAAATGTGTCCATGAAATTTACATTCGGATCAGCAAATTTTGCATTCATGGCGCCTGAGCCAAAAATGTAATCTATTAAATTTTGTGTATTTAAAAGGAAGTATCTCAATGACCACCCTGTCACAACGGAATAATAAAATGCAATACCCATAGTAACAATGGTCACGAAGGTACCCATCCAGTTAAATTTTTTACCTGCTAAGCTACCCAAAGCACCTAAAGTACCCTTTTTGTAATGCTTACCAATGGCTAGCTCTGCCATTAAAAGAGGAATGGACCATACTACAAGAAAAAGCATCCAAAGGATGATGAATGCGCCACCATGTTCTCCGGCTATTCTAGGAAATCTCCATAAATTTCCAGCTCCAATAGCCATACCTAAAGCGGCCAATATTATTCCCCACCTATTACTAAACTCTTCTGTTTTTTGCGCCATATATGTTTTATTTTGATTAAAAACATGCCGAAATTAGTTAAACAAATGGCTTATTCAAACTTAAACGGAGATTGATTTCAAGATTTGCAATCAGGGAAAAGTTATAATTTCAGTCTTTTGCGAAAAAATTTTGAGATTTTAAGAATGTTAGGATATATGAAAATTTTTAGCTTGCTTTTTGCTTTTTAGCTTTCTGGTTTAAGTATTTCACTAATTTATCATATTCTGTATTCTCTTTATTAGATAGCTTGATCACCTTTTTCTTTCCATAAAGAATTTTAGTCTCCTTAAATTCTCCTTGTTTGGTTTTCACCACATCTTCTCTCCAACCCCTGATTTCGGATAGCGGTAAATCAACTTTTGATCTGGTTATTGGGAAAAATATATTCAATTTATTATTTCCAGCCTTAACAATTTTTATAGCTGCTAATAATTTACCTAGCACTAACAAGCCAATTACCAATACTATCGGTGTTAGTATGAGTTTTATAATGAAATAAGATTGATTATTAAGTAAACTATCTAATAAAAGAAAAAAAGAACCAAAAATAAGGACCAAAAAGATTGATAAAGCAAATACAGTATTAATTCGTGGTTTTGATACTATCATGCTTATTTGCTTTGAAATTCTAAATCAATTTTTGATAATAATTCGAGTTCCCCACTTTCAAATAGAGCTGGCAATTCTGTAAGATCTGTTCCTTTTTCCACTTTATAATTATTATAGTCTCTAAAAATCACTCCGTTTACCCTTTCCGAATTAATAGATTCTCTAAATCTCACACCTCCACCATTAGTATGATAGGAATATGCAAAATAGTCCATGTCATACGTTTTGGTATTAAACCAGAACATGAAAATATCTTCATAATCTGTACCTCCACCCTTTTGCTTAAATTTTACTTCAATGGTTTTATAGGCTTCACCATTTATTAATGCATCATCCTTATTGGTAGCAATCACAGCTGCATCATTTAAATTATAAGGAAGTAATGCGAAATAATGCACTGAATTTACTGAATTAGCATAGGCTGCAGAATCTTCAGTAGACAAATCTGCATTTTCTCCATCAATTAACCTTTTAAACCCATCATTATCTAAGATATCATCAATATGCTGACCAGTGCTATCTGTAAATATTCTCTCGTATTTAAAGATTCCATTATTATGATATAATTTATAATCCTTATCTCGGAATTTGAACTCAACTTCTAAATTGGAGTATGCATTCCCCCCATGATGTTGAATGGCTTCTTGAATATGTTCTTCTGCTGATTTCTCAGTTGGATTACAGGCAGCAAATATTACTGCAATAAAAACGAATGCTAAAGTTTTTCTCATAAGTAAAAAATACGCCTCTCCATTAAAATAGTTTAGAATGCATAACAATCCATCGTTCAGGTAAATCACCATTCATAGCTTGTTGATAATCTGAATAGCTGCATGGAACAATAGAATTTCTATTAAATCTATTATCGCCTGAAGGATTAGGCACTTCCATCCACCATTTATCTATAAAATTACTTTTATAAAAAGTTAATGATTCGGGTTCATTAGGCATAGCCACTACATATTTCATGTAATCATTCGATCTGAAATCACGTGACTCTTTTCTTGAATAAAAACCTTCAATAAAATACCAAATCATAGTGGCTAAAACGGCTGCTGATTTATCAGAGTCATCTTCCCTCGTAACATCAAATTCGTAAAAGCCTGCAGCGCTTAGTTTTTCATTAATACCAGCATACCAACATAATTGGCAAGCCTCCTCCCCTGTCAAACCAAATGGCTGTGGTTGACTGGTTGCGGGGAAATCCGCTGACTTTATAGCTGATAAATCAAAACTTAGCATATCAGCCTGACGAATTACGGGCTCCATTTCTTTTATATCATGTCGTAAAGCCCCAATTCTATGAGCTTCAAAATAGAGTTTTTCAAGTGTTGCTATTGCCTGAGGATTAACTAAATAAGTTTGATAGGCAAGATGACTATAGTTAAATAAAAAATTAGGCTGATGCATTAGTAGCTTTTGAACATGCCTTTGGTTTGCTGGAGAGTCTTTATCCTCCATATCTAAAAAAGCATCAACATTTAAGACGCTAATTAGCTTCTCCATTTCTTCATAGGCCAAATATTGAGCAAAACTCATATCATGTGAGCCTCCAATTAAAATAGGCAACACATTATTCTCAATACATGCATGACATACTTCTTGAACTCTACCTAAAGTTTGTTCAGTATCGATGGCTTCAGAAATATTACCAAGATCAACAATATTGTAAGCTCCAGAACCTTTCGTAAGCCTATATAACTTTTTCCTTAAGGCATCAGCGCTACCCACAGTTCCAGCATTTTCTCCATTTTCACCTTTATCCGATATTCCAATTAGTGCGATATCCGCGCTTTTATAATCTGGAAATTTCTCTTGGTATACTTTAATGCTTTTGTAGAAGCTTCCTTGTTTTTTAATGTCTGAATAAAGTTGCTCCTGAATTGGGGTGAAGAATAGTCTTAAATCCATGGCATGAATTTAATAACAATAATTAGATGAACACGAAATATAATCTAAAGAAAATCAATAATTAGTTTACAATTCCCCTTACCATTTCTTTTTTTCCGGGAGGACCCGCTAATGTTTCTACCTCAAACCCAACTTTTTTCAAATCTCTCTTAAGTTGTCCTTTAGCACTATAAGTAGTAAAAACACCATCTTTTCTTAATAATTGATAGCATTTTTGCATCATTTCTTCAGTCCACAATTCTGATTGTTTATTAGGAGCGAAAGCATCGAAAAATATAATATCAAACTGCTTTTCCCCAGTGAAATCTTCCAGCTTACCTTTAACTTTTTTCAATGAAAAAAAAGGGTTAATCTCTACTAATTCATCCCACTTAGCAGTATGTAATTGTTTAAAGGTTTCTTTTAATTCTTCCTTACCGATCTGATCAATATAATTTAGCTGGTTTATGGTATCCATAGGAACCGGAAAAGGTTCTACAGAGGTGAAATTTATTTTGACCTCATTTTCTGTAGCAAATTTTGCAGCTAATAGTGCATTTAGCCCTGTGCCAAATCCTACTTCAAAAATATCTACCTCTTTGGGCAGTCCGTTTTTTGTTCTCCAAAATCTTAAGCCTTTTTCTATAAAAACATGAATAGACTCTTGAAGTGCACCATGAAAAGAATGGTAGGTTTCTTTCAATCCCTCATGATAAAGAGAATGAGACCCGTCTTCAGTAGTTATTATTTTAATATCAGCCATAGCCTATGAATCTAAATCATTATGATGCCCAACTTTATAAATCAAGGCAACTGCATGAGCGTCTACTCCTTCTTCTCTACCAACAAACCCCAATTTCTCTGTTGTAGTAGCTTTTAATGATAAATCATCTTCACTGATCTTCATCACCTTCGCTAATACACTCTTCATTTCAGGAATTAGTGGATTGATTTTAGGTTTTTGAAGCCCTACTGTTACATCTAAATTCCCAATTTCATAGCCTTTATCGCGTAATAAGGCTACTGTCCTTTCTAATAATATCTTGCTATCTATCCCTTTATATTGTGGATCCTGATCAGAAAAATGATAACCGATATCTCTTAAATTAGCTGCGCCCAATAAAGCATCGCATATAACATGAATCAAAACATCAGCATCGGAATGACCAACACCGCCTTTATGATAATCCAGCTTTATTCCACCTAGCCAAAACTCTTCACCTTCAGCTAAACGGTGAACATCATATCCATACCCTATTCTAAAGTTCATTTGTTTGATTTATAATAAATAGTGGAACAATTATCTTCTCTCAAAACCTCATTGGCAGCATTATAAATATCATGAGTATTCACCGCTTTAATAAAATCAGTTTCTTCATTCACAAGATTGGGATTACCCATAGCAGCCCCGAAGGCAATCGACATAGCCCTATTAAGAATATCTACCTCTCCGTAAACTATTGAAGATATTGCCTGATTTTTAACCTTTTCTAATTCTTTGTTAGCAATTTCTTCTTCTTTTAATTCTTTAATAATTTGCTTTACGGCTGTATCAGCTGCTTCAATACTAATTCCTGAGGAAACCTGGCCACTGATCACTATCAATCCGGGATCAACTGAACCAGTTACATAGGCTGCTATACCAGAAAATATGCCTTCTTCTTTAACTAATTTTTTATACAATCTACTAGACTTCCCTCTTCCTAAAACATCACTCATTAAATCTGTAGAATAATATTTTTCATCCGTTTTGGCGGGCATGTGATAAGCTTTGTATAAAGCATCCACTGGAACATCTGCTTTAATTTCTAAAAACCTAGCTTCTTTTTGTTTTGGTTCTTTTGGTAAATCTCTTTTCTTCTTTTCCCCTGCAGGAATTTCACCAAACCATTTTTCAGTTAATTTTTTAATGTTCTCAGTTTCCACATTACCCGCCACTACTAAATAGGCATTATTAGGTCTATAGTGAGTAAAAAAGAAATCCTTTACATCCTCCATGGTTGCATCCTCAATATGAGAAATTTCTTTACCTATTGTAGCCCATCTATAAGGATGCTTTTGATATGCTAAAGGCCTCAATTTCAACCATAAGTCTCCATAAGGTTGATTTAAATAACGTTGTTTAAATTCCTCAATCACAACACTCCTCTGAACTTCTAATACTTTAGGATCAAAAGAAAGAGACATCATTCTATCGGATTCTAACCAAAAAGCAGTTTCAATATTTTCAGCAGGAAGTGTTACATAGTAGTTTGTAACATCCGGACTGGTAAAAGCATTATTCTCACCCCCTACTCTTTGTAAAGGTTCGTCATAATTTGGAATGTTTTTAGAACCACCAAACATTAGATGTTCAAAAAGATGGGCAAAACCTGTTTTTCCAGGCTTTTCATCACGTGAACCCACATCATAAAGTAAATTTACAATCGCTAATGGCGTGTTTTTATCTTCATGAACATACACGTTTAAACCATTATCAAGCGTAAATGAATTATATTTTATCATAAGCTTAAGAGTGAATCAAAAATAAAAAATATAATGGCTTTTGCAGATTAGACCATTACTTTAAATTTGTCAGATAATTCTATCTGATTTTTAGGAATCCCAAAGATAGAAACAGTAATTTAAAAACTAAACTTAAACTTATAAAGCCTCAATCAAAGGTATTTTTTAATGCAATTCGATAGAAAAAAATTATCCGACAACCAGTTAATTAACCTCTATAAACATATTTTGTTGCCCCGCCTTATCGAGGAAAAAATGTTGATTTTACTTCGTCAAAATAAAATCAGTAAATGGTTTTCAGGGATTGGGCAAGAAGCTATTTCTGTAGGCTCTACAGCAGCTCTTGAAACTGATGAATATATTTTGCCAATGCACAGAAATTTGGGAGTATTCACAACTCGAAACATTCCGTTAAACAGACTTTTTTCTCAATTTCAAGGAAAAATGCAAGGCTTTACTAAAGGTAGAGATCGATCTTTCCATTTTGGAACGAATGATTATAACATTGTAGGAATGATCTCTCATTTAGGCCCACAATTAGGTGTAGCAGATGGAATAGCTTTAGCTAATAAGTTAGTTAAAGATCAAAAAGCCACATTGGTTTTTAGTGGTGATGGTGGAAGCTCAGAAGGGGATTTTCATGAGGCATTAAATGTAGCCGCAGTATGGGATTTACCTGTGATCTTCATGATTGAAAATAACGGATATGGTCTTTCTACTCCAAGTGATGAGCAATTCAAATTCAAAAATTTTGTAGATAAAGGGCCTGGTTATGGCATGGAAGCCATTAAAGTAGATGGTAACAATATATTGGATGTTTACCATGCAGTGGCTAATGCGGCTGAAAAAATGCGAAAAAATCCAAAGCCTATTTTAATTGAAGCCATTACTTTCCGAATGAGAGGACACGAAGAAGCTTCAGGAACCAAATATGTTCCTCAAGAGCTTTTTGACAATTGGGCTAAAAAAGACCCAGTTGAGAATTATGAAAAATATTTACTAAATGAAAAAATTATTTCAGATAGTGATATTGAAGCTTGGAAAGCGGATATCAAAAAACAAATAAATGAAGGATTGAAACTGGCTAATGAAGACCTATATCCTGAAATAAGCACAGAACAGCAACTCCATGATATTTATGCTAAAAGTAAAGTAGAAATCATTGAAGCAAGTAAAAATAAAACTACCAAAAGATATGTTGATGCTATTTCAGATGGTTTAAAACAATCATTGGAAAAATATCCTGAATTGGTAGTAATGGGACAAGATGTAGCTGATTATGGTGGCGTTTTTAAAATTACAGAAGGATTCATAGATCAATTTGGGAAGGACAGAATTAGAAACACCCCTTTGTGTGAATCTGCTATAGTGGGAATTGGATTAGGAATGAGCATTAAAAAGCAAAAATCGGTAATTGAAATGCAATTTGCTGATTTTGTAACCTGTGGATTCAATCAGATTGTAAACAATTTAGCCAAATCTCATTATCGTTGGGGCCAAAATGCTGATGTAGTGGTTAGAATGCCTACAGGAGCAGGTGTTGCAGCAGGCCCATTCCATTCACAATCAAATGAAGCCTGGTTTTTCCATACTCCTGGTTTAAAAATAGTTTTCCCATCAAACCCATCAGAAGCAAAAGGATTATTAAATGCTGCCATTGCGGATCCAAATCCAGTTATGTTTTTTGAACATAAAGGCTTGTATAGATCCTTATCAGAAGAGGTAAGTGATGATTATTACATAACTGAAATTGGAAAAGCTAGAGTTATAAATGAAGGAACTGACATTACTATTATTACCTATGGAATGGCTGTCCATTGGGCAAAAGAAGCAATGAATGATTTGGGTGACATTTCTGTTGAGCTAGTAGACTTGAGGACTTTATTACCATGGGATAAAGAAACTGTTAAAGAAAGCGTTAATAAAACGGGCAAGGTTTTAATATGTAATGAAGATTGCTTAACTGGAAGTATCAGTGGTGAAATCGCAGCTTGGATCAGTGAAAACTGTTTTGAAGCTTTGGATGCTCCGGTTATGCGTGAAGGAAGTTTAGACACTCCTGTTCCATTTAATGCTGATTTAGAAAAGAACTTTTTACCTAAAGAAAGAATTAAAGAGAAGCTTAAAAAACTTGCTGAATACTAAAATTTATTACCTCTGGTATTAAAAAATTCATATTCTAACAATTTGGAATTAAATTGTAAGTTGATAAATCAAACTTGATTAAAAAACTACCATATTATCCTTTTTTAGCAATTGTTGTAATGACAATTGCTTTTGCTATGCCAAATAATTTATTCGCACAAAAGACTGATGGCGATAAATTAGAGGTTACAAAAAATGATGGCCCACAGAAAATGGATAATAAAAAGATTAGGACCAAAAAGCAGATAAAGGCAAAAGGCAATCCTAATCAAGGTAATAATAGAGTTATCAAAATAAATCCCTTCAAGTGGGATTGGGATAAAGTGATGTGGTTTAAGGCTAAAAAAAGCGATTATAAAACCAAAAAATACAATCCTAATAAGAGAACCAAACGTGAAACTTATGACAATAAGCCAAATTATAAGTCTGCTGATCGAGATGCGATAACCAATCCATCGGAGATGAGAGAGCCTTTGATTCCTTATGATAGCCGAATTTCAGAAAAGGGGCCAGTCTTGAACAAAAAATCAAAACCTAAAAATGTCAACCTTCAATCTGGTGGGCCACAAGATAAACCTCATTTGATTGAACTTAATGAACCCTCTCAAACATTATCAAAAGCATCTAAAAAAGAGAGAAATAGCAAAGTAGATGGTAAAAGATTATACAGTAATAATAAAGATACTAATAGAAAGCCTTTCAATAACAGTAAACTAGAAACAGCTGAAAAGATTGATCCAGAGCCAAAAATGGATGATGATAAAATCATGTTCAAAAAGCAGGATAAAGATTATTCAAAAATGAATAATGACAAACTAATGACTGCTCAAAAGCCTGATTATAAAGAGCAAGATTTAAATGGCGACCGACTCAACACAGTAAAAGTGAAAGATAACAAGAGAAAGCCATTTGATGATGATAAATTAATGACCGCCACAGTTCAGGATAAAGAGAGAAAGCCTTTCGATGACGATAAACTGATGACCGTTAAAATTAATGACTCTGAACGAAAAGAATTTGATGAGAGCAAATTAATGATTGTAAAGGTTAACGATAGGGAACGAAAACCTTTTGATAATGAAAAATTAATGACCGCTAGCCCTGCTAATCCAAAAAGAAAGGAATATGATTACGATAAATTAATGGTAGCCGAAAAGATTGATCCTAAAAAACAGGATTTGCATGATGACAGACTTTTAACAGTGCCAGAAAGAAAAATACCAACGGCCGAGATGAAGGACTTATCAAAGGATATTTCAAAAGAAGATGGTGATTATGTGAGACATTTTTATGTTACTAATGAATCGCATCCTGGCACAAAAATCTTAGCAGCAGAAAATTCAAAAGCTCCATTCTTTGCAAGAACTTTTCAATCCATTTCTTCGTTTTTCACCAATATTTGGTCAGATGATACGCAACCCAATTATGTAACTCGTAAAAAACCGAAAGAAAGAAGGGATAAAAAAGAGGGACAAATTTGGGATAATTCGGTTCATCCTGACACATGGAAGAAACCTGAAGCGGAATCAGGTGAAACTCAAGAAAATTAAATTATTAAAAGTAATGAACTGGGAAAGAATAGACAGTATAGAAAGTTTAAACAACATTGTAGAGGAATCACAAGACAAAGCTGTGATGATATTCAAACACAGCACTAGCTGTTCCATAAGCTCTATGGCATTAAATAGATTAGAAAGAAGCTGGAGTGAAGACGAAATGTCAAATGTAAAAGCCTATTACCTTGACCTAATTTCTTATAGAGATATTTCTAATGCTATTGCTGATAAATTTGGAGTGATGCACCAATCACCACAGATTTTATTAATAAAAAATGGAGAATGTGTGTACGATGACTCACATATGGGTATCAGTTATCAAAATCTAAAATCTAGCGTGGGCGTCTAGTTAAAGCATAATAAAACTGATTTTTTGCTCAATATCGGGATGCAAACTTTTTGCAACTGGGCAATTCAACCCTATATTTTTTAATTTTTGAATCTCTTTTTCAGGCAAATCAGTTTTCCAACGCATTTCTATAGTTATGGCTTTTATCCTTCGTGGGTTAGAAGCCATTTCTTTTTGTAAATCACATTCAATTTCTCCAAGATCTAAACTGTTCTGATCAGCATAAATTCCCATAACGGTCATCATGCAACTTGCAAGAGAAGTAGCTGCCAAATCAGTAGGAGAAAAATAAGCGCCCTGCCCATTATTATCCACTGGGGCATCAGTAATTAAAGAATTTCCTGAACGATTATGGATTGCAGTTGTTTTTAATGGATGTGTATATTTTATTGTTGAAGTTGGCATAAACTAAGTCAATCTTTTATCGTTATTTCATTGCAAGATAACATTTATGATTAAAATATCTTTTAATGTTGCATTGATGTAAGTAGTTTTAGATGAAAGGATTAAAAAATTATTTAGTTTCCGCATTTAAAACCATAAATTTGTAATTCATTTAAAATACAATGAAAAAAGTTTTTATACTTTCCATATTTATGATAGCCCTTCTTTTTGATGCCAAAAGTCAAAAAGAAGATCCATTTGATTATGGACAAGAATTCCTATTTGGAATTACAAAAGCTACAAATGGCGGGCTTTTTTCAGGAGGTTTTTTTAGATATAGCGCTAAAAAGTCAGATAGAATATTCCAAACTTTTGGAATTGAGGTTGCCAATATTAGACATCCACAAGAAAGACGAGTTCCTAGCCCAACTTTTTTTAGCACATCATCATTTTACGAAGGCAAAGAAAAATATTTAATCAGTACTCGACTTATGTATGGCTATGATATGTTGCTATTTAAAAAAGCAGAAGAAAAAGGTGTACAAATAAATGGAGTACTAACTGGTGGGCCAACCTTAGGATTTGTTTCTCCATATTTATTAAGAAGTGAAGGTGGTGGACTTGTAACCTATTCACAATTTTTAAATGGTTCAGCAATTATTGGACCTGCTGGTTATTTTGCTGGAATCGATCAAATGGAATTAGTATTAGGCGCACACATTAGAGCCTCATTGCTTTTCGAATTCGGAACATTTAAATCTAAAATAACAGGTTTCGAAGTAGGCTTTTTAGGCGAAATATTTAGTAGAGAAATTCAAATAGTTCCGCTAGGAACAAAAAATTATAGTTTTTACCCGGCAGCCTTTGTAAGTATTTTGTTTGGGTCGAGAAAATAAGTTTAAGGATAGAATAATAAGTTGATATGATAGATTTACCGGTAGTAAGCCAGGAAGAAAAGAAGAAAAATAAAAAACCGGATTGGTTAAGGGTAAAGTTACCTGTTGGTAAAGAATATGCTAATGTTCGAAAAATTGTAGACGAAAATAAGCTACATACTATTTGCGAAAGTGGAAACTGTCCTAATATGGGTGAGTGCTGGGGTGCTGGTACTGCAACTTTTATGATTTTAGGAAATGTATGTACTAGAAGTTGCTCATTCTGCGCAGTTGCTACTGGCCGTCCACCAGAATATGATGAGCAAGAACCTCAAAGAGTAGCGGAAGCCATCAAAAAAATGGGCGTTAAACATGCCGTTATCACTTCTGTTAATAGAGATGAATTAAAAGATCGTGGTGCAGAAATTTGGTATCAAACTGTTGTAAAAACGAAAGAACTTTCTCCTGAAACAACAATAGAGACCTTAATTCCTGACGTGAAAGGAAAATGGGATGCTCTTTATAGAATGATTGAAGCAGGGCAAGAGGTAGTTTCGCATAATATCGAAACAGTTCCAAGTTTGTACAGAAGAGTTCGTCCTCAGGCAAAATATCAAAGAAGTTTGGATCAAATTAAATTGACTAAAGAATACGGTAAAAGAACAAAAACCGGAATCATGGTAGGTTTAGGCGAAACTCAAGATGAAATGTTTTCTACTATGGATGATTTAGTAGAGCACGGATGTGACATTTTAACTGTAGGACAATATTTACAACCTACTAAAAGACACCACGATGTGATTGAATATATTCACCCTGAAGTTTTTGATATGTACAGAGAAGAAGGCTTAAAAAGAGGACTTAAATATGTTGAGTCAGGGCCATTAGTTCGTTCTTCTTATCATGCTGAAAGACACGTAAACGTACCTATCTAAGGAATACATATATTTTGAAGAACCACAGCATAAAGTGATAATCACTTATATTGCTGTGGTTTTTTGGTTTTAAACATCAATGGTAAATTTTTACATTTTTTTAGTTCAACAGCTTAAATTTTATGCAAGATAATTTCATCATAACCCTAGAAAACTTAAAGTTAAAAGACTATCGAAGCTTAATAAAGTCTATGAAAAAGGCTTATGCGGGTTGGGATGACTTGTGGGAGGTTGAACATATCAAAAGTTTAATTGATAAATTCCCTGAAGGACAGTTATGCGTTTTAGTGAATGGTCAAGTTGCAGGATGCGCCTTATCAATTATTGTGGACTATTCCGATTTTGGTGACAATCATAATTATCCTGAAATAACAGGAAAAGAATCTTTCAATACTCATAATCCTGAGGGGGATGTATTATATGGAATAGATGTATTCGTACATCCTGATTTTAGAGGAATGCGAGTTGGAAGAAGATTGTATGATGCACGGAAAGATTTAGTGGAACAACTTAACCTCAGGTCAATAGTGGCAGGCGGCAGGCTTCCGGGGTATTCAAAATATTCAGATAAATTTTCTGCTAAGCAGTATATTCAAAAGGTAATCGCCAAAGAAATTTATGATAAAGCATTATCCTTTCAATTATCAAATGACTTTCATGTTAAAAAAGTATTAAAAGGATATCTACCAGGTGATAAACAATCTGCTGAATATGCAGCTTTAATTGAATGGAATAATATTTACTACGAACCGTCTGAAGAATATGTTCATATTCCTAAAACAGTTATAAGATTAGGATTAGTACAGTGGCAAATGCGTCCCACTCCTTCCTTAAAAGCTATGCAAGAGCAAATTGAGTTCTTTATTGATGTAGTAAGTGGTTATCAATGCGATTTCATATTATTCCCAGAATTATTCAATGCCCCTTTAATGGCTGAATTCAATCATTTGGATGAAGCATCAGCAATTCGTGAATTAGCTAAATATACGGAACCACTTAAAGAGGTTTTTCAAGAATATGCTATTAATTATAATGTAAATATAATTACGGGTAGCATGCCAGTGATGAGTCGTGGAAAACTTTACAATAAAGGCTTTTTATGTAGAAGAGATGGTACCAGTGAGACCTATGAAAAAATTCATATGACTCCTGCTGAAGTAAGTGCCTGGGGAATGAGTGGAGGCAAGAAAATTCAGGCCTTTGATACGGATTGCGGAAAAATTGGAATCAATATTTGTTATGATGTGGAGTTCCCTGAAATGGGAAGACTATTAGCAGATGAAGGAGTTAAAATTTTATTTGTGCCTTTCTTAACTGATACTCAAAACGGATATATGCGAGTAAGGCTTTGTGCGCAAGCACGCGCTATTGAAAATGAGTGTTATGTAGCTATAGCTGGAAGTGTAGGGAATTTACCAAAAGTAAATAACATGGATATTCAGTTTGCTCAATCTGGAGTATTCACCCCTTCCGATTTTTCATTTCCAACAAATGGCGTTAAAACAGAAGCTACTCCTAATACAGAAATGACAGTAATTGCAGATGTAGATGTTAATTTGTTAAAAGAATTGCATACTTACGGAAGCGTGCGTAATTTGAACGATCGAAGAAAAGATCTGTACTCATTAAAAAAGAATAAGTGAAGTGAAGGTAGAAGAGTTTGTAAATTTAAGCCTGTTTAAAAAGATAAAAACATTATATGTTGAGGGTGAATTTGTCACCTCTATTCGGTATTATCGGTATAAGGTGAATTTATTTTTATTAAATGATTTTTATGTTGAAGCCTTTTACCATCCCAAAACAGATAGAATCGAAAAGATTGTTCCATTCGATAGTAACCACTCTAGAAAAAAATTCTATACTGACCAGGTAAAACTACCACATTGGTTCGAAAAAGTTTCCTAATATGATTGATTTAAGAAGCGACACCATTACTCAGCCTACTACCGCTATGAAGCAAGTTATGTTTGAAGCTCCAGTTGGTGATGATGTTTTCGGTGAAGATCCCACTATAAATGCTCTTGAGGAAAAGGCTGCTGCATATTTTGGTATGGAAGCCGCAATATTCTGCCCTAGTGGCACCATGACGAATCAAATTGCGATTAGAGTTCATACTGACCCCCACACTGAAGTAATTTGTGATGAAAAATCTCATATCTATCTATATGAAGGGGGTGGAATTGCTTATAACTCTTTTGCATCTGTCAGACTACTGCACGGAGACCGTGGCCGGATAACTGCGGAAATGGTAAAAGATAATATCAACAATCCTGATGATGTACATGCTCCTATTTCCAGACTTGTTTCATTAGAAAACACGATGAACAAAGGGGGTGGATGTGTTTATGATTTCAAAGAGATTGAGAAAATTGGTCGATTATGTAAAGAAGAGAAGCTGAAGCTTCATCTTGATGGAGCTAGGTTATTCAATGCTTTAGTAGCTTCAGGAGATGATCCTGAAAAATACGGTGAAACCTTTGACACCATCTCCATCTGTTTATCCAAAGGTTTGGGATGCCCGGTTGGTTCTTTATTAGTGGGCGATAAAGATTCCATTAAAATGGCCCGAAGAATTAGAAAAGTAATGGGAGGTGGAATGAGGCAGGCTGGTATTTTAGCTGCTGCTGGAATTTATGCTTTAGATCATCATATAGAAAGACTAACCGAAGACCATAATAGAGCCAAAACCATTGCTGAAAATATAAAGGATTTAGCCTTTGTTGAATCGGTTCTTCCGGTAGAAACCAATATTGTAATATTTAGATTATCAAATAATCAACTCGCTACGGATTTTGTAGAAAAGCTTAAAAATCATGGGATATTAGCCGTTCCTTTTGGAAAGCATGATGTTCGCTTTGTAACTCATCTTGATTTTTCGGATGATATGCTGGATGAGCTTATTAAAAAATTAAAACAGATATAAATGACCCTTTCAGAAAAAATTAATGCTGAAATCCGTGATATTAAAGACTTTCCAAAGCCTGGTATAGTATTTAAAGACATTACCCCAATTTTAAGCCGTCCAAAATTAGTATCTGAAATTGTGGATTGGTTCGTTGAAAAAGGAAAGCAGGATAAAATAGATGTAATTGTTGGAGTTGAATCCAGAGGTTTTTTATTTGGGATGATGGTAGCAGAACGATTAGGATTACCTTTTGTGCCCGTTAGAAAAGAAGGCAAACTGCCACATAAAACCATTAAACATTCTTATGAATTGGAATATGGTAGTGCTACCATGGAAATTCATAGCGATTCCATAAAGCCAGGACAAAAAGTAATGATTCATGATGATTTATTAGCTACAGGGGGAACAGCACTTGCGGCAGCAAAACTAGTGAAAGAATTAGGCGGAAAAGTAGGCAACTTTACATTCTTGATTGAGTTAGGTTTTCTAGAAGGAGAAAAAAAGCTGAAAACAGAAAATGAAGCGGTTTACAGTATCGTTACTTATTAATATATTTGAAATTTAGTTGAATAAAGATTTTTTAAATAAATCATGGAAGAAGCACAGTTAGAAAAGAAAAATGAATTACAGCAAAAAGTAAAAGACGTAATGTCTGAAGTTAGCAAAGTTGTTGTAGGTCAAGATTATATGGTGAATCGCCTTTTAATTGGATTATTCACCAATGGACACATCTTATTAGAAGGAGTTCCAGGCTTAGCCAAAACACTAACCGTTAACACTTTAGCGAATGTTTTACATTTAGATTTCCAAAGAATTCAGTTTACTCCAGATTTAATGCCTTCTGATTTAATCGGTACGATGATTTATAATCAGAAGCAAGGTAACTTTGAGGTTAAGAAAGGTCCGATTTTTTCAAATTTAGTATTAGCAGATGAGGTCAACAGATCTCCAGCTAAAGTACAATCAGCCTTACTTGAGGCGATGCAGGAAAAGCAAGTAACAATTGGAGAAACTACTTTTCAATTAGATCGTCCATTTTTAGTATTAGCCACTCAAAACCCAGTAGATCAGGAAGGAACTTATCCTTTACCTGAAGCGCAAGTTGACCGTTTCATGCTAAAAGTAATGGTGGACTACCCTACTAAAGCTCAGGAATTAGAGGTGATGCGTAGAATGTCTAATATGACTTTTAATAAAGAAGTCAAAACTATTCTTACGAAGGAAGAAATATTCAGCATTAGAGAACAAGTGAATAATGTTGAAATTTCTGAATCTTTAGAGCGATACATTATTGAATTGGTTTATGCTACTAGATCTCCTTTGGAATACGGATTAAAGCAAGAAGCTGATTATATTCAATATGGAGTATCTCCTAGAGCAAGTATAAATCTTAACTTAAGTGCTAAAGCAGTAGCCTATATGGAAGGTCGAGATTATGTTTTACCAGAAGACATTAAAGAAGTAGCCTTTGATGTTATGAATCACAGAATACTTTTAAACTATGAGGCTGAAGCTGATGGTGTTACTACTAAGGATATCATTGAAAAAATCTTAAAACAAGTTCCCATTAGTTAAAATTAAATTGACCCTAAACCGTCCTAAATAAAAAGCATCCGATGACTAGCGGATGCTTTTTTTGTTTTACCTCAATATTAACACATTAATGAATTAGTAACAATTTGCTAAAAAGTCTGACAAATTCAGTTAACAATTAAAAACCACCTTTGCATCAAAGAAATTTAAACTTATTCAAAATTAGTCACAATGAAGAAATTTAATTTAATCGCGATGCTAGCAATGGTATCAGTTTTTATCTTCTCATCATGCGAAGAAGAAACTGCAGAACCAAACAACCTAGTAACAATCGAAGGAATTCCAGCAACAGCTGAAATTGAAAACTTAGGGACTGTAGGCCCTGTTTCTGCTACAGTTACAGCTCAAGATGGTATTTCAAGCATAGTAGTTACAAAAGATGGTGACACTTTCTTAGAACCAGAATTCACAGCTGAAGCAACTACAGCAACATTTGAATTCTCATATACTGCAACTGAAGCAGATGCTGATCAAAACATTGTTTTTGAATTTACTGCTACTGATGCAGATGGTGATACTGAGTCTGTTACTCACGTATTATCTGTTGGTGCTGCTCCTCAACAATTACCAAATCAAGTATTATCAGGTCTTATCGAAGAGGATCTAACATTAACAAACGACAGAATATGGGAATTAGCAGGTCGCGTAATTGTAACTGCAGGAAATACTTTGACCATTCAACCAGGAACTGTAATCAAAGGACGTCCAGGTGATGCTGCTGCAGCTTCTGTATTAATTATAGCTAGAGGTGCAGATATCCAAGCTAATGGAACTGCTGAAGCTCCAATCGTATTTACTTCAACTGCTGATGAAATCCGAGTTGGTGAATTCGAAAGTTCTTTAGATTTAACAACTCAAAGAGGTCTTTGGGGTGGTGTATTAATTTTAGGAAATGCTCCAATCTCTGCTGAGGCGGATGAAGCTCAAATTGAAGGTATCCCAACTACTGTAACCGAAGGTTTATACGGTGGTGATGATGCGGCAGATAATTCTGGTGTATTTGAATACGTTTCAATAAGATTTACTGGTGCTGAATTAGGCCCTGGAAACGAATTACAAGGATTAACTTTAGGCGGTGTAGGATCTGGTACTACAATCAATCACGTAGAATCAATCAATAGCTCTGATGATGGTGTCGAAATTTTCGGAGGTACTGTAAACATTACCAATTTTATTGTTTGGGCACAAGATGATGACGGTTATGATACTGACCAAGGATGGAGTGGAACTATAGACAACTTCGTTTATATCGGTGCTGATGAAGCAAATGGTTATGCTTGGGATGGCGATCACGGTATGGAATTAGATGGTTCTGAAGGTGACGATGGATCTGCTAACTTAGTAGGTAAATTCATCAACGGATCTTTAAGAGGACTTTCTTCAAGTGATTACGCTGATTTAAGAGATGGTGCAAAATATGATATTCAAAACACTTATTTCTTTGACTTTGCTGAAGGTTCTGATATTGAGATAGATGCTGATGATAATGATGATGATCCAAGAGGATCTGACAACTATGCAAATGATATCACAGTATTCAGTGGACTTGAATTCAATACTACAAATGTGATTGGAGATATATTTGTTGATAAATTAGATGCTGCTGCCGCTGCTGCTGCTAATGATAGAACTGAAGCTGAATTTGCTGCACAAATCACTGCGAATGGTGAGAAATTTGTTAGCAATAATTCAGTGGTTACTGAAGCAACTGTTGGTGCTGATGTAAGCGTTTTATCTTGGTCTTACGCTGCTGCACAAGGCCAGTTAGACAACTTCTAAGATACTTAAACATATTCTTTAGGAATAGCTCTCAGGAAACTGAGAGCTATTTTTTTTTAATGTATATTAAGTTAATGTTTTTGTTAACATATTATTAACACATAGACAATTCTATGATAAACTAATCTGATTTTATTTGAACTACTTTTGCATGAAATATTTAATTAAAATTAATTATGAAAATTAAAGTAGGAATTTTTACTGTCGCATTTCTTTTTATATCAACTCTTTTAGTGGCACAGAAGGGTACTATTAGAGGTAAAGTAATTGATAATAAGACAGGGGAAGAAATGATTGGAGTTTCTGTTGTAATTAAAGGTACAGCAAATGGTGCTGCAACAGATCTTGATGGTGCTTTTTCTTTTGGTGCTGCACCAGGTGTTTATGACCTACAAGTATCTTTTATTTCATTCGAAACATTAACTGTAAGTGGAATAGAAGTAAAAGCAGGAGAAGTTAGCAATGTAGGAACAATCAGACTTGGAGAGTCGGTAGAGCAAATGCAGGAAGTAGTTGTTAAAGCCGAAGCCATAAGAGAGACTGAAGCTGCTTTATTAACAGTAAAAAAGAAATCTGCTAATATAATGGATGGAATATCATCAGAAACTTTTCAATTAATTGGTGATTCTCATGCTGCAACTGCCGTAAAACGTGTTGCTGGTGTTTCCATTCAAGATGGTCAATATGTTTTTGTAAGGGGACTTGGAGATAGATACACTAAAACCACCCTGAATAAAATGAACATTCCTGGACTAGATCCCGATAAGAATGCTGTTCAGATGGATATTTTCCCTACAAGTTTAATAAACAATATAATTGTATATAAATCATTTACTCCAGAATTAAACGCTGACTTTGTTGGCGGAACTGTAGATATTGAATTGAAAGACTTTCCTACTGCAAAGACTTCTAGCTTTTCATTTAGCACAACCTATAATCCTTCTATGCACTTCCAGTCAGATTATAGAAGTTATGAAGGAGGTAGTTTAGATTTCTTAGGAATTGATGATGGCACAAGAGACTTACCATATAATGCAAAATTAGATGGTGGAAAACTTCAAAGCACAATCCCAACCAATGATGAAAGTATTAGATTTCTAAGTAATGTAACTAGAAGTTTTGATTCAAAAATGGCTGCCCAAGTTTACGGAAACAATTTGCCAGATATGAGTGCTTCATATTCTAGAGGAAATCAATTTGACATAAATACTTACAAATTAGGTTACAATCTAGCAATCAATTACAATAAAAGCACTAACCACTATCAAAACGCGATAGATGGATATTACCTAAGACCACAGGATGCAGATGAATTTGAATTAATTTCTGATAATATCTATGAGGGTCCTTTAAGCTCAAGAGACACTAGATTAAGTGGGCTAGCTGGACTATCATTAAAAACTGATGCTTCTAAATATTCTCTTAAAGTACTAAGAATACAAAACGGCATATCAAGGGCAGGACAAAGAACTAGAACAGCTTCATTGACCAATTCATATACTGCATTTTTAGATAATTTGGAGTATACTGAAAGAATTATGAATAATGCTACTTTAGATGGTACGCATAGCTTCAATAGAGGTGAATTTGAAATTGATTGGATTTTGGCTTCAACTTTTTCTTCTGTAGAGGATAAAGATGTAAGAATAACCCCATTCACAATTGCTGATGATGAAGGAAATCTTGCTATTCAATCTCAAGAAGGTGGGGAACCACAAAGAATTTGGAGATTATTAGATGAGCAGAATTATAGTGGAAGAGTAGACTTCAAAAAAGGATTTAACCTAAATGAAAATGAATCAAAAATTTCATTTGGAGTTAGTGAAGATTTCAAACAAAGAGATTACGAAATCCAAGATTTTGGAATTGACTTCTTCGGTAATCAAAACCTTTTAGAACTAAATGGTGATGCTGACAGAATATTTTTACCAGAAAATATAATTGGTGAGCTTGAAGGTGTTGATGATTCTAGATTTGGAACATATGTTGGAACTAGATTTACACCTAGTAACGCGTTTAATGGAAGCATTAACATAGTTGGAGCATATGTAAGTAGTGAATTAGTTTTCACTGATCAAATCAAAGCGATCGTTGGTGTTAGATCAGAGAAGTACGATCAATTTTTCACAGGTCAAAATCAGAATGGGTCAAGGGTATTTGAAAATGAAAATGTTTTATCATCTTTAAAATTATTCCCTTCACTAAATCTAACTTATTCACCATTTGATGATACTAACTTAAGAGCTTCATATTCTAAAACTGTTGCTAGACCTTCTTTTAAAGAGAAATCAACTTTGGAAATTCCTGATGTATTAACAGGTTTAACTTTTATTGGTAATATCGACCTTGTAGAAACAGATATTGACAATTTAGATTTAAGATATGAAATGTTCATGAGCAGAGGTCAAACAGTATCAGTTGGGGCATTCTTTAAAAGATTTGTAAATCCAATTGAACTTGTAAGAAATGATATTCAGTCTGATAATGTTAGCCCTCAAAATGTTGGGAACGGTCAAATAATGGGTGCTGAGTTCGAAATCAGGAAAAGTTTAGATTTTATAACTCCTGCTTTAGAAAACTTCTTATTCAAAGGAAATTTCACTTACGCTAGCTCATTTATAGAAAGAAATGAAACAGAAGCTGACGGTACAAAAAATGGCTTGAGAACTGGAGAGGAATATTCAGATAGAAGAGATTTCCTTGGACAACCACCATATATCATAAATGCTGGATTAGATTATGTAGATTTTGAAACTGGTTTTGAATCAAGTATTGCATACAATATCCAGGGACCTACTTTAGCTATTGTTGGTGTTAATAGAACTCCAAGTACTTATACTGTTCCTTTTCACAGCTTGAACTTTAATATGAGCAAAACTTTTGGTTTAGATGGGAAAAACAAAATTGGATTAAGAGTTAATAATATTTTAGGAGATATTCAAGAAAGAGTATTTAGATCTTTTAATGCTGAGGATCAAATTGAATTTAGCAGAACTCCTGGAAGATCTTTCAGAATTAAATACTCAAGAACATTCTAAGTTTAGGTTGACTTAAATATTTAAAAGCTTTCGGGGAAACTCGAAAGCTTTTTTATTTTGTACAATTTCTTAATCGCATAAAAAAACCTGTGAAGGACACTCCACAGGTTTATATAATTTATCTTAAAACCGTCAACCAATCTTAGGACGGATCAGCGTTTTATTGAAATTTATCTCTCAAGCTGATAAGCCACTACTTTATTGCTAAAGAAAGTAGGAACGTATACAATTTCTTTTTCCGCATTCAAACCAATATCAGCAGTTTGAGAAGCTTCCTCAGTATCTAATAATAAAGTGGCTTTATTACCCGCTACATGGTAAATTTCTCCTTTCCATCTACTTGCAATGTAAGTACCGTCATTTAAAACTGTAAGTCCATCTCCACCTGTAACTGACTCATTAACCATTTCAAATTTATTAGAAGCTAAGTCTAAAGATCTTAGTCCCATTCCATCTAAAGTCATTAAATGATCTCCTTTGCTTAAAAGGCCATTAATACCTTTAACTCCTTCAGCTACAGTTGATAGTTCTCCATTTTCAATTTTATGAATTAAACCTAAACTCATATCTGAAATGAAAACAGCAGATTCTGAAGTTGTAATATCATTCAAAAACTCAGCTTTTTCAGGAGTAAATTCTTTTGCTATTTCACCCGTTTCAAGATCAATCGCAACCACTCTATCTATATCAGTAACATACAGATGACCATCAAAAATGCCCATTCCTTTAGGTGCATTTAATCCGGTAGCCCAATTTAAAGACTCAACACTACCATCTAGATTTAAAATAGAAATAAATCCTTCTCCGTTTTTATCTAGTGGCTGTCCATTGATGTTTGACACGAAAAGTCTGTTTCCTTCACCATCATACAAAACTGACTCACAAGTAGTCATGACTGTATCCGTTTCCCAAAGCTTCACAAATTTTGGATCAGCTGGTTTTTCCACTACTTCTTTTTCTACTGCCTCTTTCTCTTCTGAATTTTCTTTTTTTGCTGGTTGGCATGCAAAAATTAATAATGCGAAGCCTAAAATAAATAATGTATTTTTCATAGTAACTTATGTTGATTTGTTATAAAGTTACAAAACTTATGAAAAACCTAAGTGTTTCGTTTTTATGATAATACCTTAAACTTTTTCCTCTCCTATATATTGTAATACTTTCCTTAAAGCTACTTTTCTAATATCTTTTTCTCTAACTGCAGAATGTCTATGCAATACAAATTGAAATTTTAAGGAAGTGAAATTTTCATTTATTTTAATTATCCTTAACATATAACTATCGTCTTTAATGTATTGCTGATAGTCGCTTAAAGCTTCTATAATATATTTTTCAACGGCACTAACATCCGTGATTAATTCATTTTTGAGGTCAAAATCAAAACTAACCTTTCGAATAGCTCTTTTAGTGTAATTATAGATTTGAGAGGTAAACACTAATGAGTTTGGGATGTAAATTAAATCTTCATCATCATTAGTTATATGTAGATTAACTAGTGTAATATCAGTGACTTTCCCCTTAACTTCACCAATCTTAATTTCATCTCCAATCATAACTTCCCCATTAAACATGATCAACATACCATTGATCATATTGGCTATATAATCTTTAGATAAAATAGCAATGGCAGCAGCGACAATACTTAATGAGGTGATTAAAGCGATGGGATCTATATTGAATAATAATAGAATTGTCCCAATCAAAATAAAGGTGTGTAGAATATTAGCAATATGATCTATGCCTAATACAAAGTTATTTTTAGTACCCCTTGAGAGTTTATGCTTTTTCTTATAATAAAATACAACCCCCAATCTGATGAGTGAAACCCATAAATCAGCATAAAGGTAAAAGCGAGCTGCTTTAACATAATTCTCCCCTATTCCATATTTTAATATTTCAGCATGATAGGTGTTGATGGCAAATAATGCAGCAATAAAAATGATTGCTTTCACTAAAAACTTGATTCTTCTTTTATACTCAAGTTTACTGGCCGGGTTAACAGATTTTCTATTCATTTCTCAAAGTTATAACAATCTAATAACACTTAAAGTAGGTGCTCTCGGCTTCATCCATTATTTTTGTGAAAATATTTTACAAATTAAAAATGATAGACAACAAAAGAAACCCTTGGCACGACATCCATTATGGTGATGAAGCGCCAGAATACGTGAACGCTGTAATAGAAATTTCGAAAGGGAGTAAGGGTAAATTTGAGTTAGACAAAGAAACTGGTTATTTAATGCTTGATAGAGTATTATTTAGCTCTGTACATTATCCAGCAAATTATGGGTTTATTCCGCAGACTTATTGTGATGATAAAGATCCATTAGATATCATGGTAATTACTTCTATTGAATTACCTCCTCTATGTATGGTAAAAGCTAAGGTATTAGGTGTAATGAAAATGATGGATCAAGGCGAAGCAGATGATAAGATCATTGCTGTTGCGGCTAATGATATGTCAGTAAACCATATGAATGATATTCACGATTTACCTCCTCATACATCAAAGGAAATGCAGAGATTTTTTGAGGATTACAAAAAGCTTGAAAACAAAAAGGTAGTAGTAGAAGACTTTTTTGATAAAGCCGAGGCTCACAAAGTGATTAATGACAGTATTGAATTATACAATAAAACTTTTTAATACGCTTAGATAAGCAAAAAAGGCTTCTTAAATAATATTTAAGAAGCCTTTTTATATCAATCAAAAGAATTACATTCTTGAAACTTTACCTCCTGAACTTGAATCTGCATCAACAATTGCCGGGCTTCCTCCATAACTGATCTTACCTGATGAAGATGCTTTTGCCACTAATTCTTTTTCTACATTAAATTCAACTCTACCTGATGAGCTTGCTGAAACATCAGCATTATCACAAGTAAAATCAGTCGCAGAAATTCTTGCTGAACTACTTACCTTAGCTTCAAAATTATCTGATTTCCCGGATAGCGTTATTCTGCACGAGCTACTAGCTTTCGCTTCAATATTGCCTGCCTTAACACCTACATCTATTCTTGCTGAACTTGAACCTGAAATTTCTACATTTGTAGCCTCAACTTCAACATCAATTCTTGCTGAGCTAGAGCCTTTAATTTCGATATTATTAGCTTTTATTAGCCCTTCTGCTGATAATCTTGATGAGCTGCTAGCTTTCAACTCTTCCAACTCTTGATAGTAAACTGTAACTTCTACTTCAATATTTCTATAACTTTTATTTGAGGCCATTTCGATAACCAAATCCTCACCTTTAACATCAGTGATAACATCTTCTAATTCACCAGTTGTGCTTACCTCAACTTCTGGCTGGCTCCCCTTTTTCAATATAACTCTTATGCTTTGTGATGATGATACAGATGTAAAATCATCAATAGATCTGGTTTCAGTTTCCTGAGCAAATAACTGAACGCTTAAAAGAACAAAGATTAGGGCTAATAGTGATTTTTTCATGATTTTATAAGTTTGTTTATTTGATAGATTCAAAAATCATGAAAAGGTTGCATGTTCAAAAAAATAAAATAAAAAAGGCACGACTGATAAAGCCGTGCCTATAAAATTGTTAGTATTTTATACGATTAAAACTTACTTAAAACCTTATTCACTTCTGAATCAGGGTTAGCACATTTTTCTCCAGGTTGTTTCCCGCAGAAACTACATGCTTCACCATCCTTATTTAAAAAAGGGCTTTGAGAAGCACATGTACCTTTAAATTCACCATTTTTTACAAATAATAGCCTTACTGACATTAATACGAAAAACGCTGCTATTAATCCGATTGCTAATAAAAAAGTAGTCATATTTTTAATTTTTAAGACTTTCCAAAAGCCTTTTGAATTCGTTGTGCAAATTTAACATTCTAAAATCATAACGCCTAGTAAGAATGCAAAGTTTCTTAAATTGCGATTAACTAATGAAGAAACACATCCCTATGAAAGAAGTTCAAAAATTCCCTGATAATAGAAGAAAAGAAAAAATTGAAGCTTTCGATAGATTATTAACCATAATGGATCAATTAAGGAATTTATGTCCTTGGGATAAAAAACAAACTATTGAAAGTATAAGACATTTAACCATTGAAGAAACTTTTGAATTATCTGATGCCATTCTCGATAATGATTTAGAAGAAATCAAAAAAGAACTAGGTGATATTATGCTTCATATAGTGTTTTATGCAAGAATGGCAGATGAAAAGAATGCATTTGATATGGCTGATGTATTAAATGGTATTTCCGAAAAATTGATAAATCGTCATCCTCATATCTATTCTGATGTTGAGGCAAAAGATGAAGAAGCCGTAAAAGAAAATTGGGAAAAGATTAAGTTGAAAGAGAAAGGAAATAAGTCTGTTCTAGGAGGAGTACCCAAATCGTTACCCGCATTAATAAAAGCAATAAGAATACAAGAAAAAGCAAGAGGCGTTGGCTTTGATTGGGATAATAAAAATCAGGTTTGGGATAAGGTTGAAGAGGAAATGAATGAATTTCAACATGAGGAGGAATCTGGCAATAAAGAAAAAGCAACTGAAGAATTTGGAGATTTACTATTTAGCTTAATTAACTACGCAAGATTTTCCGATATCAATCCTGAAGAGGCATTAGAAAAAACCAATAAAAAATTCATAAAACGATTTCAATTTCTCGAAGAGGAAAGTAAAAAGGATGGAAAGCAGATTTCTGAAATGAGCTTAGCTGAAATGGATACTTACTGGGAGAAAGCTAAAAAATTACCCTAAAAATTTAAAATTATTGCAAATATATAAGATAACAGTTTGAAAATAAACCATAAAATTAATAAAAAACAATTTTTTACCACATAGAGGTTAATTATTATACCTTATCCATTTAATTTTTAGGTTAAATTCATAAATTAGGGTTTCATTAAACCCGATTTTTATGAATTTAATGTTTTTAAGCTCATTTAAAGCTTTATTTACACCCTTATTAGCAACAAATCTAGAAAGTGCGGCTTCTCAAGTTAACATTGAAGTACTAACAGTAAATAATGTATGGATGATGCTATGCATCGCTCTCGTATTTATCATGCATTTAGGATTTGCATGCGTGGAAGCAGGCTTCACACAATCTAAAAATACAGTTAATATTTTATTTAAAAATACAGTCACACCTGCAATAGGACTAGTTTCTTATACGATTATAGGTTTTAACCTTATGTATCCTGAATTTGCTGATGGTCCAGGTTGGTTTGATTTCAATGGATTTTTCTTAAATGATTTTGCCGGCATTAATTATAATCAAAACTATACCTATTGGACAGACTTCCTTTTTCAAGCCATGTTTGCAGCTACAGCCGCAACAATTGTTTCTGGAGCTGTTGCTGAAAGAATAAAAATTTCCGGCTATTTTATTTTCACCATCATATTTGTAGGGTTTGTCTACCCTGCTATTGGAAGTTGGAAATGGGGCGGTGGCGCATTAGATGCTATGGGCTTTTATGATTTTGCAGGCTCAACTTTAGTTCATTCAGTAGGTGGCTGGGGAGCTTTAGCGGGCATTATTGTTCTTGGACCTAGAATTGGTAAATACGTAAATGGAAAAGTGATTGATAAAGAAGGATCAAGTGTTCCATTAGCTACTATAGGCGTATTCTTATTATGGTTCGGATGGTTTGGTTTTAACGGTGGATCCGTACTTTCTGCAGAACCCAGAGCGACATCTTTAGTCATTATGAATACCTCATTAGCTGCCGCAGCAGGCTCATTAGGAGGATTTCTAATGGGATATATCACCTTTAAAAGACTTGATTTAGGCATGGTGTTAAATGGTACACTTGCGGGATTGGTCGGTATCACTGCGGGTGCTGATTTAATGACCCCTGGACTATCTTTATTGATAGGTTTTATTGCGGGTATGTTGGTGGTATTGTCAGCGATTGGACTAGACAAATTGAAATTAGATGATGCAGTGGGAGCTGTGTCCGTCCATCTAACATGTGGAATATTCGGAACTTTAGCGGTTGGAATTTTTGGACAAAAAGCGGGTTGGGAACAATTCGTCAATCAATTAATAGGCGTAGCTGCTTGTGGAGCTGCTGCATTTGGTTCTGCTTTTATTATATTCTATGTACTAAAGAAAACGATTGGCTTAAGAGTTTCGAAAGAACATGAGGAACAAGGCTTAGATAGCCATGAACATGGTATAAGAGGATACACCATTACTTATGAATAAACTATACAGAGCTTGTCTTATTAGAAGCAAGCTCTTTTCTTTATAAATACTGATCTAGATATCCCGCCATATCTTTTTGAATCTCTAAAGCTTTGATACCAGCAGTTTTAGCAAAATCTTGACCATTTGAAGCATATATAATTCCTCTGGATGAGTTAACTAATAATCCTCCATCTTTATTTAGGCCATTTTGAGATAGCTCTTTAAGATTGCCTCCTTGTGCGCCTACTCCTGGAACTAAGAGAAAATGATTGGGTACTAGTTTTCGTATTTCTTTAAACTCATCAGATCGGGTAGCTCCCACAACATACATCATATTTTCTTTAGTACCCCATTTTTGAGAAACCTCTAATACTTTTTGGTACAATAGGCCTCCCGAATTTAAAGATTCAAATTGAAAATCCTTACCTCCCGCATTTGAAGTGAGAGCCAATAAAATCACCCACTTATCTTCAAATTCAAGAAAAGGCTCCACAGAATCACTCCCCATATAGGGCGCTACAGTTATGGAATCAAAATTCATTTGTTCAAAAAATGCTTTTGCATACATTTTTGATGTATTTCCTATATCCCCTCTTTTTGCATCTGCTATCGTAAAAACATCATCAGGTAAGTATTCAATAGTCTTTTGAAGACTCTCCCAACCTTTTACACCCATTGATTCATAAAATGCTATATTAGGCTTGTAAGCAACAGCATAGTCAATTGTTGCATCAATGATCTGTTTATTGAATTCAAATATCGGATCCTCTTCTTTTAAAAGATGTTGAGGTATTTTATTAATATCAGAATCCAAACCCACACATAAGTAGCTAGACTTAGATTTAATTTGTTGAGAAAGTTCTTGGTAGTTCATGATAGTATAAAGGGCTACAATATAAACCTGTCAGGTTTCTAATTAAATCTACAATGGTTGTATTCAGGAATAAATCATAATAAACCTTAAACCTGACAGGTTTGAATCATTTAATAAATGAATTATCTGAAGTCTAATACCTCAATATCAGGGTATTTAGATGGGTCAAATATGAAATCTTTATCTGTTAAACTATTATCAACTTTAAAATTAGTCACTTCGTAGTTAAAGATGTTTCCTGCCCTGTCAAAGATGGTCCACTTGTCTAACAGATTAGTTTTCTTGTCAATTTTTAATCTTATTTTATAAAATGATTCATCTTTATCTTCAGGCACTAGATCAATTACATGGTATTGAGCATTTCCTTCGCCCGCCATATATAAATATTTGTAACCTTCTTGATAAGCCTTATAAATCTTACTTGGATTCATCTCTCCAGCCTCTGCATCATAATCATTAATCGTAACTTCATTAGCATCTCTCAGGTAAGTCCAAACCGTTTCATTATTATTAACAATTAACTGACCTGCAACATCTGCTTTGAATTTATCGCCACTCACTACAATTTCACCTTTAAAGGTATCAGTGAAATCTTCCATTTTATTTTCGAGCGATTGAGTGAAAGTTGCTGTAAAGCCAGGTATATCACTGTATTTAGCACTCATATCATCTAAAATTGCTTTGGCTTTTGGATCATTTTGCGCAATTACTGCGATGCTAAAAAGGCCTAGCATCAAGATTAGTGTGTATTTTCTCATCTCTTTTATATTCTTATTTAATTGTTATTATCGATATTGTTCAATAATTGTTCCAAACTATATTCATCAGGAATTAAAACTTCTCTCGCTTTACTTCCTTCGAAAGCTCCCACAATCCCGGCAGCTTCTAATTGGTCAATTAATCTACCTGCTCTATTATAACCTAGTTTAAGTTTCCTTTGAATTAAAGATGTACTTCCCTGTTGGTGCATCACAATCAATCGTGCAGCTTCATCAAACAATGCATCTCTTTCCGATAAATCAACCTCTCCCACTTTACTATTATCATCATCACCTGAAAATTCTGGCAACTGATATGCTTGTTCATATCCTCTTTGATTACCAATAAATTCAACAACCTCATCAATTTCTGGTGTATCTATAAAAGGGCATTGCAATCTGATTAAATCCGAGCCTTGAGAAAGCAACATATCCCCCATTCCTACTAATTGTTCTGAGCCACCTGTGTCTAAAATAGTTCTGGAATCAATTTTTGAGGTAACTCTAAATGATAATCGAGCAGGGAAATTCGCTTTAATTATACCTGTAATAACATTAACAGACGGACGCTGAGTAGCTACTACTAAGTGAATTCCAATTGCTCGAGCTAACTGAGCTAATCTAGCAATTGGAGTTTCAACTTCTTTTCCAGCCGTCATCATCAAATCGGCCAACTCATCTATTACTAATACAATATAAGGTAGGAACCTATGCCCTTTTTCAGGATTAAGCTTCCTGTTAACAAACTTATTATTATACTCTTTTAAATTTCTACAGCCTGCATCCTTTAATAAATCATATCGATTATCCATTTCGATACACAGTGAATTCAATGTATTGACTACTTTTTTAGTATCGGTAATGATGGGTTCCTCTTCATTTGGAAGCATTGCTAAAAAGTGGCGCTCTAACTTATTAAATAAAGTTAATTCCACCTTTTTAGGATCAACTAATACAAACTTCAACTGGGATGGATGCTTTTTATAAATAAGCGAAGCAAGCATCACGTTTAACCCTACTGACTTACCCTGACCTGTAGCACCTGCCATTAATAAGTGAGGCATTTTAGCTAAATCAGCAATAAAAACATCATTGCTAATAGTTTTCCCTAAAATGATGGGCAATTCTTTATCGCTTTTTAAGAATTTATCAGTGGCAAGTACTGATTTCATACTTACCATCTCTCTATTCTTATTGGGTACTTCTATACCAATAGTCCCCTTTCCAGGTATAGGGGCAATAATTCTAATACCTAAAGCAGCTAAACTAAGGGCAATATCATCTTCTAAGTTTTTAATTTTAGAGATTTTAACCCCAGCTTCTGGCACTATTTCATAGAGTGTAACTGTAGGGCCAATTGTAGCCTTAATACTCTGAATTTTAATTTTAAAGTTAGTAAGCGTTTCTAGAATTTTATCTTTATTGGCCTCTAACTCTTCCTGCGTAACCTTTACTTTTCCTGAATTATGATCTTCAAGCAAGTCTAATATAGGATACTTATAAGATGATAGATCCAAAGTCGGATCATAATTCTCAACCTTTTTACCCAGTTTTTCATCAAAAGCTGATTCTTCTACCTCAAAATCTTGATCTTTAACTTCAGATTCAATCTCTGGCTCTGAAATCACTTTATTTTCTAAAGTGTTCTCGACTTCCATGGTTAATTCTTCTTTCTGAGGTGACTTTTTAGGTTTTTGTTCGGTTACTGTCCAAGTACTTGCATCATCAAAAGATTCATCATCATCTTTATCAACTTTATTTTCTTTTTTGTCGAAAACTTCTTCTTTCTCAGGCTTATTTACTTCATCAACAGAAACATTATTCTTTTCAACTTCCTCTTCTTCATCCATAATTTCAGAAGGGTTTGATGAAAACAATGAAGTCACATCAAAATAGAAGACCATGAAAATCAATAAAGATAAGATTAATACTAAATAAGTCCCCCACCCGAAAAGACTATTGAAGAGTACTGCTAATTCATATCCAATACCACCGCATAAAAATGAAAAAGCTGTTATTTTTCCAGATTCAAAAACCATGAATCCTAATAATAAACTAGCCCAAAACAAAAAGAAGACCATGAAAGTAAAGGCCCTTCGAATAGAAAATATTTCTTTTTGAAAAGTAATTTTGTAGCCCGCCAAAAATAAAAAAGGCGGAATAAGAAAGGCAGCAAGACCGAACCATTTAAAAACGAAATAATAAGCAGACTGAGCTCCTAATAAACCCAACCAGTTGTCCATTTCAGCTCCAGATGCTTTGATTCCATTTTCATAAGCAGACTGTAGAACACTCATATCTGCTTTACCAGTAAATAAATAAGAAATAAAGGCAGTAAATAAAAAAATAGAACTTGACAATAGAAAAAAGCCGAAAGCAAGGTGCAATCTTCTATCTTTAAGAAACCCAATATTAAAATTAAACTTTGGACTCTTCTTTTTACTATCAGATTTTTTAAATGTATTTGATTTATAGGTGTTTTTAGCCATAAAAATTGCCTGCTAAGCTGTAATAAAGTTGCATAAATTCCATTAAAGTGCAAAATACTAATCTTCAATTAGAATATAGTATGTTTTTAACGATCGCTGAGATTAATTCTTACTTCTTAAAATTTGAATTATGATTAACTCAGTAAAAACGACTTGCTTGGACAAAAAAATAGCCTGAATAATTAAATTCAGGCTATTTGAGATGGGTGGAAGATGGGACTCGAACCCACGACCTCCTGAACCACAATCAGGCGTTCTAACCAACTGAACTACGACCACCATTTTGAGCACACAAAGGTAAGAAGGTTTCTGAAATTCAAAAAAGGTTTTAGTAAAAATTATTATAAAGATTTGTTAATGCTTTTCAGTCAATGATAATGGATATAATAAAAGACTTCCCAGAAATCTTGAGTGTATATTTAAGATTTAAATTACATTCCCTTTTTAAGTATTATAAAATGACTAATTTTGCACTTCATTTGGATTATATATGAAGAAAATAGCAGTAATCGGTTTAGGTTATGTGGGATTACCACTAGCCGCTGAATTTGGTAAATATAGAGAGGTTCTCGGTTTCGATATTAATGAGAAACGCGTTGAAGAACTTAAAAAAGGTTTTGATAGAACCTTAGAAGTTGAAGATGAGGAATTAAAAAAATCAAAACATCTCACTTACACTTCTAAAGTAGCAGATTTAAAGGACGCAGATTATTATATTGTAACTGTTCCAACACCTATAAATGAGTATAAACAACCGGACTTAACGCCATTAAAGATGGCTTCTGCTACTGTTGGCAAAACTTTAAAAAAGGGAGATGTTGTAATTTATGAATCTACCGTCTATCCTGGTTGTACAGAAGATGATTGTGTGCCTATTTTGGAAAAAGAGAGCGGATTAATATTCAATCAAGATTTCTTCTGTGGATATTCACCAGAAAGAATCAATCCAGGAGATAAAGAACATAGATTGCCTACTATCAAAAAGGTTACCTCAGGCAGTACTCCTGAAATTGCAGAGGAGGTAGATCAATTATATAAAGAAATCATTACCGCTGGTACTCACAAAGCCGCTACCATTAAAGTAGCAGAAGCCGCAAAAGTAATTGAAAATTCCCAAAGAGATCTAAATATTGCTTTTGTGAATGAGTTGGCACTGATATTTGACAAAATGGGTATCGATACTGCAGATGTATTAGCAGCAGCAGGAACAAAATGGAACTTTTTACCATTCAAGCCAGGTTTAGTAGGCGGTCATTGTATAGGAGTAGATCCCTATTATTTAACTCACAAAGCTGAGTCATTGGGCTATCATCCACAAGTAATTCTTTCTGGTAGGAGAATCAATGACAATATGGGAGCACATGTAGCCAGTTCTGTTGTAAAATTAATGGCACAAAAAGGTTCAGTGATCAAAGGCTCAAAGGCATTAGTCCTCGGAATTACTTTTAAGGAAAATTGTCCTGACATTAGAAATAGTAAAGTAATTGATGTTATTAAAGAACTGGAATCCTACGGTATACAAGTAGAGACCTACGACCCTCAAGCTGATAAAGAAGAAGTGAAGCATGAATATGGGGTTGAATTAATTGACAAGCCAAGTTCAGATTACAACGCAATCGTATTGGCAGTTTCACACAAAGAATTTAAAGATTTCAACTTATCCAACCATTTGAGTGATAATGGTGTCAGCTACGACATAAAAGGATTTTTTGAAAGAGGTTTAGCAGATAAGAGATTGTGATAATGGATAACATTCAAATGGTTGACCTTGGAGGTCAATTGAAACATATTAGAAAGGAAGTAGATGAGGCGATTGCAAATGTATTGAATACTACTGCTTTTATAAAGGGTGAGGATTTTAAAGAATTCACTTCAGAATTAGCCCTTTGGAATAATTCCAAACACACGATAGGTGTAGCAAACGGTACGGATGGTTTACAGATTGCCATGATGGCTTTAGGTTTGAAGCCAGGTGATGAAGTAATTGTTCCTGTATTTACATATGTGGCAACTGCTGAGGTGATTGCTTTATTACAATTAAAGCCTGTTTTCATTGATGTTGAACCAGACACATTCAATATTGATGTCCGACAATTAGAAACAGTTTTAACTGCAAAAACTAAGGCAATTGTTCCTGTTCATTTGTTTGGACAAATATCTAATATGAATTCAATAAATGAATTTGCTATAAAAAATAGTCTTTATATAATTGAGGATGTTGCTCAAGCCATAGGAGCAGAATACAATGGCAAAAAAGCTGGTAATTTAGGACATATAGGAGTAACCTCTTTTTTCCCATCTAAAAACCTAGGTTGCTTTGGCGATGGGGGAGCCATATTCACAAATGATGATCAACTGGCTGAAAACATCAGGATGATTGCCAATCATGGACAAAAGGTTAAGTACTACCACGATGTAATTGGAGTAAATTCTAGATTAGACACTCTTCAAGCGGCAATACTAAGGGTTAAATTGAAAGAATTGAATAATTATATTATTAGTAGGCAAAGTGCTGCACAATATTACGATCAAGAACTATCAGAGGTAGATTGGATTGAAACACCTGGTAGATTTGAAGATAGCACACATGTGTTTCATCAATATACCATAAAAGTTAAAAATGGTAAGAGGGATAATTTAAAAGAGTATTTACAGAATAAGGGTATTCCATCCATGATCTATTATCCTGTACCTTTACATTTGCAAAAAGCTTATAGTGGTTTGGCAGTAAAAGGAGATTTCCCAGTTTCCGAACAACTATGTGATGAGGTTTTATCATTGCCCATGCACACTGAATTAGATGACCACCAATTAGAGTATATTTGTAGTACTATAAAATCATTTAAATGACAGAGTTAAAATATTTTGTACATGAGACTGCTGTAATTGATGAGCCATGTGAAATTGGGGCAGGAAGCAAAATATGGCACTTTTCTCATATCATGCAAAATTGCAGGTTGGGAGAGAATTGCAATATTGGCCAGAATGTAGTGGTCTCTCCTGAAGTAGTATTAGGGAAAAATGTTAAGGTTCAAAATAATGTATCTATCTATACAGGAGTAACTTGCGATGATGATGTTTTTTTAGGGCCAAGCATGGTTTTTACTAATGTTATTAACCCAAGAAGTGCTGTCAACAGGAGAGGCGAATATTCTAAAACTCATGTTGGTAAAGGTGCAAGTATTGGTGCAAATGCAACTATAGTTTGCGGACATAATATTGGTAAATTTGCATTTATTGGCGCAGGTGCAGTAGTAACAAAGGAAATCCATGATTATGCACTAGTAGTTGGAAATCCTGCTAAACAAATCGGTTGGATGAGTGAATATGGACATAGGTTAAAATTTGATAACAATAACATCGCGATTTGTCCAGAAAGTAACGAAAAGTATAAAATTGAAGATAACAAGGTAATAAAATTATAACATGAAGAATTTTGCACTTATAGGAGCGGCAGGTTATATAGCCCCACGACACATGAAGGCTATGAAAGAAACAAACAACAACCTTGTTGCTGCTTACGATCCCTTCGATAGTGTTGGAATCATTGATAGTAATTTTCCTGATGCTGATTTTTTTGTCGAATTCGAGAGATTTGATCGACATATAGATAAATTAAAAAGGGAAGGAACAAAAGTTGATTACGTTAGTGTTTGTTCACCAAATTATTTACATGATAGCCATATTCGTTTTGGTTTAAGACAAGGAGCAGATGTAATTTGCGAAAAGCCCATAGTGTTAAATCCTTGGAATATTGACGCCCTTCAAGAAATTGAAAAAGAGACAAATCAAAAGGTATACAATGTATTACAGCTCAGATTACATCCAAGTATAATCGATTTAAAGAAAAAAATAGAAAATGGATCAAAAGACAAGGTGTATGATATTGACCTTACTTATTTAACTTCAAGAGGCAGTTGGTATTACACCAGTTGGAAAGGGGATATGACCAAATCTGGAGGTATTGCTACAAATATTGGAGTCCACTTCTATGATATGCTAACTTGGGTGTTTGGCTCAGTAAAAAGTAATAAGGTAAATATCCATACACATGATAGGGCAGCTGGTATTTTAGAGTTAGAAAAGGCTAATGTAAGGTGGTTCTTGAGTATTAATTACGATACAATCCCTGATGAAATAAAAGAAAAAGGTATGAGAACCTTTCGTTCCATTACGATAGAGGGTGAAGAAATTGAGTTTAGTGGAGGATTTACGGATTTGCACACTTTAACATATCAGGATATTTTAGATGGTGGTGGTTTTGGTTTGGAAGAAGCAAAAACAGCAATTAACATCGTTCATGATATAAGGCATTCTGCACCTATTGGTTTGCAAGGAGACTATCATCCTTATGCTGCTAAGAAATTAACTAGACACCCATTCACTTAAAATTGCTAATCTTAATTTAATAAGAACGGAACTGCAAAACTTTTAATACTTCAGATTTATCAATTGCACTGTAGCTCAACATATAAAAAGGCGTACTGCATAGCAATTTATGTGGATCGAATTATTTGATTTAATTTTAAAAATTATTTAAACCTAAGGATTCTAAAAAAACGGACTTCGAGAGTTTTAAAATAAAATAATGAAGCTTAATTCAACATAAAACAGAAAAATGATTTATTTTAAAATGAAACATCTTGTTTTTCTTATTGTAATAAGCACTTTGGTTGGATCCTGTAAGGGAATTGAAGGTTTACAAACTCAAAAAAAGTGGAGAAAATTATCAATCGACTTAACTGAGAAGGCTGAAACTACAACAATCAAGTTAGGTCAAAATCATTATATCGCCTATCTTACATATGCCAACGCATTGTTATATGGTTGGAAACATGAGAAAGTGAAAACTAAACTTAACGCTTTATATGAAGAGATTGAAAAGAATGGTTATGGACTAGGTTATTCATGGGATGCATTTCAAGATGGATCAGTTAATCCGGACACTACAAATTATACTATAACTATAACTGACCACGTAGGATTAGTGCTATTGAAAGGCTATTTAGCCGGAGTTGTAGAAGAAGCTAGAATACATCACCTAGTCAATGCCTTGCAACGAATCCCTCTGGCGGATTCAATAAAGTTGGGGAATTGCTTAGCGTACTCCGATAGTCCTTATGATCAAATTGGGTGTGTCCATAACGTTAATATTAGTGCGGCACAATTTTTAAATTCCATTAATGTACTAACAAATTTGAAGGTAAAAAATATAGATTATGAGATTGATCAAATTTTAACTCGTGAGATTAATAGCTACCAACCAGCAGAAAAGAACTTTCTTTATTGGGATGGTGGCTCGAGATTAACGGATCAAAATCACTTGGCTTTTCAGGTTTGGTGTATGTTAGATTTAGATAAAAGTAAATTAGATGTGATAGCAGAAGAGATTTTAGATTCATTAATAGTTAATAGAGAAAAAACTATTTCTGCATTGATTGGGCAGTTGAGGTTATTGACTTATAATGATACAAATGCTAATTCTATAATGACAGAATTATTACTACTACTGTCAAATCATAAACCAACACTTGATGAATATAAAATAATTAATAAGTTAGACAATCCACGGGAATTAGCTCAATTGGCAGTTTGGTCAGCAGTTTACAGCAAATATCTACAGGGAAATACTTGGTAATGATAAAATCATGAAAACCATAGTTGAAAATAGAGGCGATGCAAGTTCCTAAAATATTTAAAATCTTTTTATCATTTTCTTATGGCTCATGGGTAAATGCGCTGATCTCATTAATTAGTGTTCCTATTATAACTTCATTTGTATCTCCGGATGAATTTGGGAAAGCCGCGATGTTCACTTTGTTTTATAATTTAAGTGTAAACATCTCATTGCTAGGAATAAATCACAGCTATATACGTTTCTATAGCGAGATTAATCCAAATAAACGTTTTATGCTGTTCTCACAGTGCTTGAAGTTAGCTGGGGCCGCTACTACTATCTATTTTTTGATTGTAATTTTGTTTGCCAAAGAGCTTACACTACTTCTATTTGGGTCACACAATAAAGAATTAATGCTAATTCTTCCTTTAAGCGTAATTATCGGCTTTTTACATCAGTTTGCTTCTGCTCATGTAAGAATGCATCAAAATGGTGCTTTTTATAGTTTTAATCAAATTTTATTTGCTTTGGTAAGCTTCACCTCCAGTGTGAGCTATTTCGTATTAATTGAACGTAATTTTACGGGGATAATTTGGGGTTTTATTTTTGGATATTTTACATCGGCAATATTATCAATCTGGAAATATAAAAATGACTGGATACAGGCAATTAAGACAATTCCTGTTCAACAAAATTATAAAGCTTTACTAACATATGGCTTACCACTGATTCCTGCTTTCCTATTTGCTTGGGCTATGGAAGGAGTTGATAAAATGTTACTCCGGACATTTTCAAGTCTAGCAGAGTTAGGCATTTATGCAGTTGGCCTGAAACTTGCACTTAGTCTAAATATAATCAAATCGGGATTTACGAGCTTTTGGATTCCGTTTTACTATGAAAAATATGAGATCAATCCGAATAATAAAGCATTTTACAACAACATTTTTTCAGCCCTGTACCTTTCCTTTTTTCTTTTCATCAATTTTTTTATCCTATTAAAGGACTATATTTTTTTTCTGTTTCCACAGAGCTATCAACAATCATCTGTTCCTTTTATTTATCTATTATTTATACCTACTTTTTACACTTTAGCAGAGATTGCCGGTGTGGGCATTAGCCTTAAGAAAAAAACATACTTTCACATGTTTGTATTTATCTGTTCACTAATACTTAATGCAGGACTTGGATTTATTCTGGTTCCAAAACTAGGATCGCTTGGAGCGGCAGTTTCAACAGCCATCACATTTATTTTCTTTTTTTTACTTAAATCAGCAATCGCCAATAGTTTGTATAGCTTAAAGCTTAATTGGAAATCCTTTTTTGTATGTCTTTTATTAACTTTAGTTTCAATTATAATTATGCAACTCTATGATAATAATACCTTTGCTGTAATAAGCTGCATCTTAATAATTATTATAAACTGGCGAACTCTTTTAAACCTCACTGCTAAATTTAGTGCCTAATATGCATATTCTCAAGATTTGTCACGATTACCCTAATTATTACCGTCAGAGTTCGGGCTTCTTTTGTCATCAGCAAGCCCAAGCCGTTTCTGGGTTTTGCCGCGTTGGAGTTTTAGCTATTGAGTTAATCTCCCCCCAGTTAATTTTTAAAAGAGGCCTAAAAATAGGCATACAGCCATCTACAGACCAAAGATTAAATCAATTAGTATTTTTGTTTCCTAACATTCCAAAGGTGATTCGACTTCAGTATGCCATTAGATTGGCATTAGGTAAATACTTATTCGATAAATACATAAAAGATTTTGGAAAGCCTGACTTAATACACCTACACGTTTATGTTATGGGAGAACTGGCTGCGTGGATAAAAGAAAAATACGATATACCTATTGTCTACACAGAACATTTTAGCAATGTTTCTCGCAATCAGCTCACGAGATCAGGTAATTACGCGATTAACCGGGTTATTGCAACTTCCGATTATAGAATAGCAGTAAGCAAGCAGTTTAAGAATTTGTTGGAAAATAAATATCACGTGAAATTCAATTATGTCCCAAACTTGTATCAAAGTGATATTTTTTATTACACCTCTCCGGTGAAAAATAATAATTATTTTACATTCATTAATGTTGGTTATTTAAACAAGAACAAAAATCACCTTAGATTATTAAAAGCTTTCAAACAAGTCCATAATCAGATTCCCCATGTACGACTAATAATCGTTGGGAGTGGTCCTGAAAAGGCCAATTTAACATCATTTATAAGAAAAAACTGTCTTGAAAAAAATGTGATATTAGCTGGTGAAAAAAATAGTATACAGTTAAAAAGCTTATTTGATAAGTCTCATGTTAAAGTACTGTCAAGTAATATTGAAACTTTTGGGGTTGTATTAATCGAAGCGATGGCGTGTGGGCTTCCTATCATTTCAACAAAGTCTGGCGGTCCGGAGTCTATAATTGAAAATGAATCTCTCGGCATTTTGGTCGAAAAGGAAGATTACGATTTATATTTAGCTATGAAAAAAGTTTTAGAAAATTATAATAATTATAATTTAAAACTAATTTCAGAAAATGCCTTGCTCAAATACTCATATAATGCGATAGGTAAAAGATTATTTAACATATACACCCAATGCTTACTCGATTACTAAGATGGCTATTATTTATCGGGGTTTTCTTTGGCCCGTACGCTCATGTCTTTTATCAAAAACTACATTTGATAAGGATCGTAGCGCCTTTAACTATTTTGTTTCTATTAGTAAGTAAAACGAGACTAAATAAATTACAAGCCTATTCAGCCACATTTTTCATTTTTTATTATTTGTACACGTCTTCAATTTCTTTGTTTAGAATAGAGCAAGTGGAGCTAAGTTCATTCTTAAATTTCAGTATTCTTCTTTGTGTCATAATCAGCGTTATTGGAATCTCTTCGAAAGAGAACGGAAAATTTTTGAGGGATTTAAACGCATTTTTATCAATTTATCTGATTGCATCTTTTTCGCTTGCCGTTTACGAACATATAACATTAAAGCACCTTCCTCTTTCAGCGTCATACCTGGTCACAACTATTTGGGATGGTTATTACCATGCTCCTTCAGGATTTTTTACTAATCAAAATGATTTTGCATTGGTTTTCGTAATGGCAACGATGTTTAAGTTAAGCTATCTAAAAAAAGGTAAAAAAAATCATTTAATCAATTGGTTGCTAATAATTATGTGCCTATGGATAACACATGTCACCGGTTCAAGGCTTAACCTTATGGGTTTTATCATCTTTCTCGCTTTCTATTTTAGATTTTGGGAACTGAAAAAGTTGCTTCTTATTGGAATATCGTCCATCATCATTATTTCTTTTTTTAGTTATATCTTCGTTAATAGCTCATTCTCTTTAAAGGGGCATTCAACCAATACCAGGATTAACTTATACTATCAGGCCTTATTATCTATTCCTGAAAGTTACGGAGTCGGTTATGGAATCGATTTGTCAAAAAATTTTTATCAAGATAGGCCTTCTAATGCTGGTATATCAAATTTTATTAATCCCCACAGTTATATATTTGAGCTACTAATCAACAGTGGTATTCTAACCTTTATTGTATACTTATCACTTTATGCCTTGATTTTAAGAAAAGCTATTGTTTTCAAAACTAGATTGGATATCTTTATACAACTTATTCTTTACAATTTATTACTTTTTTCATCCAGCAGTAGTCTTTTTCTATGGCCACATTATTTCTTTTTCGTAGTTTATATTAATTATGAATTTTTAAAACCAAAAGATGATTGAGCGCATTCTGCATTTCCTACTTATAATATTTAGTTTTTCATTGCCTTTTGGCCTTAATTATTCCAAATGGGTAATACCTTTGATCATTATAATAATATTTGTTCATTTCATAAGGACGAGAAACTATTATCCCCCTAATAACTATCAATTTTTTTTGGCTAGTTACTTTTTCCTGTATTTGATTTCCTATTTAGTTAATTTCCAATCCGGAAACTTCATTGCTATTGAAAAGAGACTCTCATTTATTTTATGGCCTGTTCTATTATTATTTTTCAACCCAAACCTCGTACAGACAAAGATTAAGCAATCATTTGTTTATGGATGCGCAACGGCTATTTTAATCAACTTTGCAAATGCCATATGGCATTCTTTAGAGTTACGGGAGGGTGTGTTAATTTTTGATGCCTCAGTCTATGGAGATACGGATTTCTTTTTCTCAATCAATCACGTGGGTAACTATTTCTTTTATTCCTATTTTTCCTCTTTCTTACATCCTTCATATGCTTCAATATACTACATTTTTTCCCTAGTATTAAGCCATTTTATCAAAATTAGATATAAATACTCTATTCAGAGCATTCTGTTAATGGGTATTATATTAAATTCGTCAAGGATTGGGTATGTGATTTTATTCTTGATACTCATAACATATTTCATTTACATCCTGGTATACCAGAAGAATAAAAGATTGCTAATAGTAGTCACTGTGACTTTTATAATACTGTCAACGGCATTGAGCTTTCATCCACGAGTACAGGATTCCATAAAAAATCCATCCGGATTTTTTGATGGGGAGAAATATAAAAGAATAAAAATATGGGAAACTTCAATGCAATTAATAGGTGAAAATCCTTTTTGGGGCGTTGGTGTTAATAATGTGCAATTAAGAATGCGTGAGATGTACAATATAAAAAACCATGAAGAACTATATGAAAAGAATTACAACGCTCACAATTTGTATTTTGATACTTATCTGGCAATTGGTGTTTTTGGTTTCTTCGTACTTCTAGCAATTTTTTACTTATCCACCTATCTAGCTTACAAGAACAAGAATTATGAGCTTCTTTTCTTTGGAATTATTTTTGGGATATTTGGTTTAGTTGAATCCAATCTTTCACTTTATGCAGGTGTTTCCTTCTTTTCTTTCTTTTTAGTAATGCTATCTAAAAAAATATGATATACTAGTTCTTATGTATTTCAATATTAAATTGTTTTCTTATTTTATATCATTGAGACCTTCCAAATAAATTAAATTATGAAAAAACATCTTATCTGCCACCTAACAAGTGCTCATTCCAGATATGATACAAGAATATTTCTTAAAGAGTGTCATTCTCTTAAAAAGAATTCGTATGATGTAATATTCATTGTTGCAGATGGATTAGGTGATGAGATTATTAATGGTATCCAAATTCTGGACGTGGGCTTATCTAAACCAGGTAAGATACAAAGAATGATTTCAACTACAAGAAGAGTATATCTAAAAGCTAAGTCTTTGAAGGCCGACCTATATCATTTTCATGACCCTGAAATGATGCCCTACATGCTAATATTGAAGTTGAGTGGAAGAAAGGTAGTTATGGATATTCACGAGTTTTTCCCGAAGCAAGTTATCACGAAGGATTATATTCCTAAATTCATTAGACCCGCCTTAAGTATGATCGTTGCAAAAATAGAGAAATTAACTGCAAAACAAATGTCAGGAGTAATTGTGGCTTTACCAAATTTGAAGATTCAATTTAAACAAGTAAACGAGAATACAGCATTAGTTCAGAATTACCCCATATTATCTGAATTAAAAACAGATGGTAATGCTCTTCCTTACTCGAAAAGAGAAAGGGCAGTTGCATTTGTGGGCGGAATTACTAAAATAAGAGGTTTAGATTACTTGGTAAAGTCTTTAGAAATATCAAAAGTGAAGTTATATTTGGCAGGAAATTGTGCTTCAGAGCCATATTATAATTATTTAAAATCGTTACCTGGTTGGAAGTTTGTAGTTGAATTAGGACAGATATCTAGAGAGGATGTTTCAGTTTTACTAAATAGAGTGATGGCAGGATATGTGACTTACCTTCCTGCTCCCAATCATATTGAGGCACAACCCACAAAAATGTTTGAATATATGTCTGCAAGCTTACCCGTAATATGCTCTAATTTTCCTTTATGGCGGTCCATTGTAGATGATAAATGTGGAATTGCAGTCGACCCTGTAAATATCGATGACATCGCTCTAGCAACAAAAAGCATCACTGAAAATGAATCTCTATGGAATAAATTTAGTGCTGTGGGTCAGAATTTAATTGAAAACAAGTATAATTGGGAACATGAGGAAAAAGCTCTATTAGATTCTTATAAAAACATTTTATCATGAAAATATTAACTGTAATTGGTGCAAGACCTCAATTTATTAAAGCGGCTGTGGTATCTAAAGCAATACTTGATAAACCTGGGGTTGAAGAGATAGTTGTACATACTGGTCAACATTTTGACCCCAATATGTCAGAAATTTTTTTTAATCAGCTTAATATTCCTAAACCAAAGTACAACTACAATATTAATGGTATGTCTCATGGGGCAATGACAGGGAAAATGCTCGAAAAAATTGAAGAGACACTTTTAGCTGAGAGGCCTGATGTAGTATTGGTATATGGTGATACAAATAGCACATTAGCAGGAGCTTTAGCTGCTAAGAAACTACATATAAAAGTAGCCCATGTAGAGGCTGGATTGAGAAGCTTTAATATGGAAATGCCAGAAGAAATAAATCGAATTTTAACCGATCGAGTTAGTGATGTTTTATTCTGCCCTACAGAAACGGCTATAAATAACCTTAAAAATGAAGGTTACGCTAACTTTGATTGTGAAATAGTAAACTCGGGTGATGTTATGTATGATTCCTCTTTATTATTTAAAGAGATTTCAGATAAAGACATAAATAATTCGAAAAACATACCTTTAACGGACTACGTTTTAGGAACTATCCACAGAGCTGAAAACACGGATGATACCAGTAGGTTAAAAAGTATTATTGAAGGCCTGAATGAAATACATAACACCTTGATCAAGGTTCTGGTACCGCTACATCCAAGAACAAGGAAAATTATTAGCGATAACAACATAGATATTGATTTTGAGATTATTGATCCCGTAGGTTATTTAGAAATGCTTCAACTTATAAGTAAAGCAAGTCTAATAATTACTGACAGTGGTGGATTGCAAAAGGAAGCCTATTTTTTTAAGAAATTATGCGTAACCATGCGAGATCAAACAGAATGGATCGAATTAATCAAAAATAATTACAATGTTTTGGTAGGAGCAAATCATGATAGAATTGTCGAGAAAACTAAGGAATTTTTAGAAGGAGGAAAGCATTTTGATAAGCTGCTTTATGGTAACGGAAAATCTGCAAGTAAGATTGTAAATCACTTGTTTGATAATCTATAATTATTTACTCATCTTGAAAACTTTTTTTATGACAAATAATTACAATAAGATTTTAGTATTAGCTCCCCACACAGATGACGGAGAATTAGGGGCCGGAGGAACTATAGCTAAATTTCTAGAACAAGGCTCGGAGATAACCTACGTTGCCTTTTCTACAGCAGGTGATTCTGTTCCAAAGCATTTACCAAGAGATATATTAAAAACTGAGGTCAAGCAGGCAACGAATGTCCTAGGTATTAAAGAAGAAAATTTGATTATCTATGACTATGCAGTTAGAAAATTAAATTATGTACGACAAGAAATTTTAGAGAATTTAATTGAATTACGAGCGCAAAAAGATTTTGACTTAATCCTTATCCCTTCTATTAATGATATCCATCAAGATCATCTAACAATTGCACAGGAGGGAATTCGTGCATTCAAGCAATACAATATATGGGGTTATGAATTGATTTGGAATAACTTACAATTTAATACAACTTGTTTTGTTAAACTTGATTTGTCTCATGTACAGTCAAAGGTAAATGCATTGAAAATGTATAAATCACAAGGATTTAGAGATTATATGTCTTCAGAATTCATTCATGCACATGCAAAAACAAGAGGGGTGCAAATTGGGTGCAATTATGCTGAGGCATTCGAAGTAATAAGGTCAATAAATTAATACTAATATGTTAAAGTTAAAAGATATTATCTCAGAAATCAAATATAGTTCATTTATTGGCGCGGAGGAGACTAGAATTGAAAAACTAGCCCCAGCAAAAGACTTTCAAAATTTTACGTCTGCAACTTTATGTTGGGTCAGCAAGAAACATGAAGCTATTATATCTGATATTAAATCAGGTTCAATAATTTGTGGTCAAGATGTAGACAGTTCCCTCCTAAAAGATAATTGTAATTATATTCTAGTAAAAGACCCAAGAAATACGTTCTCTGAGATAATTAATAAATTTTTTAAAAAGCAGGATCCGGTCGGCATTAGTAAAAGTGCCAAAATAGAAGAGGATGTGCAAGTAGGTCAAAACGTATGGTTAGGTGAAAATGTTGTGATTGAAAGTGGTTGTATTATAGGAGACAATGTGAAAATTAGCCATAATTCAGTAATTAAAAGTGAGACCATAATAGAAGAAAATGTTACTATCGGATCAAATACCACCATAGGAGGAGTTGGTTTTGGTTATGAAAAAGATGAAAAAGGTTTTTTTTATCTCATTAATCATATTGGAAATGTAGTGTTAAAGAGAAATGTGGAAATCGGTAACAACGTTTGTATTGATAGAGCAGTTTTAGGAAGTACCTTGTTGGGTGAGAATGTAAAAGTAGATAACCTTGTTCACATAGCACATGGAGTAGATATCGGAGAAAACTCTGTGGTTATTGCAAATGCAATGGTTGCTGGCAGTGTTGAGATTGGAGCAAACACTTGGGTTGCCCCATCATCATCTATACTTAATGGGCTGAAAATTGGTTCTGATACCCTAATAGGTATTGGTGCAGTAGTTCGAAAAAATGTTGAGGATTCTGACATAATTGTAGGAAACCCAGGTAAAAGCATCAAGAGAAAATGAAAAATAATACCAAGAAAACGATTTGGATGTTTTTCCAAGAAGGTGGTACTCCCACCAATAACTCTTTTTGTAGACATCACTTTTTAGCGCTTGAGTGGATAAAGTTAGGATATGAAGTGAAAATATTTGTGGGGAGTTTTTCACATTTATCTTCAACGGAGGTTAAATTTAACAAATGGTTCAATGAAGAACAGATTAATGGAGTTGATTACTATTATGTCAAAACACCTGTCTATTCTAACACAAGCGGATTAGTACGAATATATTCTTGGCTTTTAACTAGTTTAAGGCTACTTTTTTATAAAGCAGCGAAAGGCTCACAACCTGACTACCTTCTTCTATCTTCCATGCCCATGTTTGCCATGATTAATGCTTTGATATTTAAGAGGAAATACAAATCCAAGAGGATAATTTTTGAAAAATTGAATTTCCATGGATTGGTAGATCGCAAAAAAATGCCTGAGTTTATTAGCAAGCAAGATATTATAGTTTATCCATCATAAAATGAAAGCTTTGGAGTTTCAACATTGGAGGCAATGGCAATGAAGAAACCAGTGGTAGCCTCTAAAATACAAGGACTAGCGGAAATTATGGAAGATGGCAAAACAGGTTTACTATTCAAAGTAGGCGACTACAAGATGTTAGCAGAAAGTATTTCATGATTAATTGAAAATGAAAATTTTCGATATGAAATTCCTAATAATGCATACGAAATAGTACACAAGAAATATAACTGAGATTACTGTGTAAATACGATGTTAGATATATATAAAAAAATATTATGAAAGTTTGGGTGTTTTTTCAAGATGGTGGTACTCCTGATCAAGGATGGGGTGAGAGACATTATTATATTTCTCAATCTCTACTTCATAAAAATGATTTATCTTATGAAATTTTTGCTGCTAATAATTCTCACCTATTTAAAAAAAATAAAAATTTTAAAGGATTATATAAAAAATGCAATGAAAATGGTACTTTCTATAATTGGATCAAAATTCCTTCATATAAAAAGTCTATATCACTCAAAAGAATACTTTCTTGGTTTTGGTTTACCATTATGACCTTTATTATTGGCATATTCAAAAAAAAACCAGATATAATTATAGTTTCAAGTATACCACTTTTCCCGATCTATTCAGCATTAGTCTTTAAGTTTCTATTTCGTACAAAAATAATATTCGAAATAAGAGATATTTGGCCATTAAGTGTATTAGAATTATCAACAATAAAAGCCTCTCATCCTTTTATTAAGTTATTAGCCTACACAGAACGAATTGCCTATAAGAATTCAGATCATATTGTCTCAGTTCTTAATAATGCAGACAGACATATAAAATCAATAATCCCTAACAAAAAATTTAGCTTTACCTGGATTTCAAATGGATACTTCCCGGCATCAACAAAAGTTTATGAAGAGTTTAATATTAAGCTAAAGTATAAGACTATAGCATACACAGGAACAATTGGAGAAGCTAATGCTCTTGAATATTTATTTGATGCCTTTATTGAATTAATCGAAGAAGGTCACGAAATCCAACTCATTATAGCAGGAAGTGGCCCATTGGCGGAAGAGTTTAAAGAAAAATATGCTTGTTCTCAAATCAAATTTTTAGGAAAAATAGATAAAAGTGCTGTTTCAGAATTATTACGGAAAGTTGACGCATCTTACATTGGTTCGCGAAATAAAAATCTTTATCAATACGGGGTTTCTGCAAACAAAATCTTTGAATATATGAATGCTGGTAAACCCATACTATATAGTGGGCTTTCAAATAATTTGATTGAAAAACATCGCTTGGGTTTAACATGTGTACCTGAAGATTCACAAGATATCAAGAAGGGAATTATGCAAATCTTAAATCTGTCAAAAAATACACAAGAAGAAATAAGAATTCGTTCAAAAGAGATACTTCAAAGCAATTTTACATACAGAGTACTTTCTGAGAAATATTATAAACTTTTAAAGGAATTAAGTTAAATTCGATCACAATTTTCAAAATAACTAAAATGTTACTAATCACAGGAGGTTCAGGATTTATAGGTTCATATTTTAATGAAAAAATGTATACAGAAATAATCAATTTTGATTTGAGAAAACCTATTCATCCAACAAAGCATAAATATATCAAAGGAGATATTTGTAATTATGATGAGTTAAATAAAACTGTAAAAGAAAATAATATCCAGACAATAATTCATCTAGCAGCTGCTCATCATGATTTTGGAATATCGGAAGATGAATATTTTAAAGTGAATGAGTTTGGGACTGAAAATATTTGTAAGGTAGCAGAAGAGAACAACATAAAACGGATTGTATTTTACTCATCCGTTGCAGTTTATGGTGATAATAAAAAGCCCTCAACTGAAGAAATGACTCCAATTCCTTCAAACCATTATGGTGCATCTAAACTCGCAGGTGAAGCTAAACTGAAAAAATGGGCGGATAAGGAAGGGAATCAAGCAATTGTCATTAGGCCCTGTTTAGTTTACGGTCCTCGTAATACAGCAAATATGTATAATCTGATTAAGCAAATTGATTCGGGTAATTTTTTTAATGTAGGAAAAGGGAATAATGTAAAGTCAATCTGCTTTGTAGAAAATATAGTAGAGGCGACAATCCATTTGATGAATACCGATCCCCACAAAGGCTTCAGTTTTTATAATTATGCTGATTCCCCTCAACTGACTTCGAAAGAAACTGCTAACCACATTTCTGAATGTTTAGGAAAGAAAAAGCCGGTTAGTGTACCGAAATTTTTACTGCAAATTGGTGCTATCCCATTTGACATATTGATTAAAGTTACAGGAAAAAATCTACCTGTATCATCAGCTAGAGTGAATAAATTTGCAACTGAGACATACCATAAAGCAGAGAAGATTTTAAAAACTGGATTCAAACCAAGATATGATAATTACCAAGGTTTAAAAAAGATGGTTGAATGGTATAAAGTCATTAAAAATGGTTGATACCTTGAAAACACTTTTATAAAAATTTATGTAAGGTGTAATTATAAAAATTAGATAGTTCCTAAAAACCCGTTAAATTTGTTGAACTTTTAATAGCTAACTGCCATATTATTAGCTATCAAAATTTACATATATTAGAATTTAATTATGCCCCAAACCCTCGCTAGTTTAATAACATCATTTATATTAACCTTTTTGGTAACGCCATTGGTTATAAACTTTTTTAAGAAAAAGAATATAATGGATAAACCTGGTGGAAGAAAAATCCATACAGGTGATACACCTTCGATGGGAGGGATAGCAATTTTTATGGGAATGATAATTGCACTACTGATCTGGATGCCAATGCTTGGGTTACAAAGGTTTAAATTCTTTTATGGTGCAATAGGAATTATGTTCATAGTTGGACTGAGGGATGATTTGGTTCCTGTAAGACCAATAGTAAAACTTGCAGCCCAATTATTATCTTCTTGTATGGTGATCTTCCTTATGGATATTAAATTAAACTCTTTATATGGAGTATTAACTATTGAAGAAATTCCTTATATAATAAGCTTTTTCTTATCATTATTTACCTTAATAGTTGTCACTAACTCCTATAATTTAATTGATGGATTGGATGGTTTAGCAAGTAGTATTGGTATAATAGCTTTTTTCTTTTTTGGGATTTATTTCTTTTTAGTCGGGCAAACTTATTATTCTATGGTATGCTTTGCATTCATTGGAGCTTTAATCGCCTTTCTCAACTTTAATTGGGAACCTTCTCGCATATTTATGGGAGATACTGGAGCATTATTAATTGGTTTTGCATTAGCTGTAGTTACTATCAAATTCATTGATTATAATCATTATCTGCCAGCTGAAACTCCTTTTAAACTTAATTCATCAATCGCTGTTGGAATCTCTGTAATAATTATACCACTATTCGATACATTGAGAGTATTTATCTCAAGAGCAATTAAGAAAAAATCTCCATTCTCTCCTGATAAAACACATATCCATCATATCTTGATGCGACTTGGTTTTAGTCACTCTGGAACCACATTAATTATGATTGCAACTAATATTGTGATTATATGCATAGCTTTAGCACTAGACTTTTTAGGTGACAATATTTTAGTCCCAACAATAATTGTATTATGCATTCTCCTAAGCTTAATGCTTGATCAAATACTACAGGCTAATATTAGAAGAAAAAAGAAAGAAGTGGTGAAGAACTTTAGAAGAGATTAAATAAAAAAGGAGCTATAAAGCTCCTTTTTTTATTGTGTTATATACGTTATCTCTATTTATTCAACTGTAACGGATTTTGCCAAATTCCGAGGTTGATCTACATTAGCTCCTCTCATTACGGCTATATGATATGATAATAACTGCAATGGAATAGTTGATACCATTGGCATTAAAGCTTCATGTGTACCAGGAACTTCAATGGTATGGTCTACCATAGATGGAATCAATGAATCTCCTTCTGAAACCACAGCTATGACTTTTCCTTTTCTAGCTTTTACTTCCTGAATATTAGATACGATCTTATCATAAGAACTATCTCTTGTGGCAATTACCACTACTGGCATTTCCTCATCGATTAAAGCAATTGGACCATGCTTCATCTCAGCTGCAGGATAGCCTTCTGCATGTATATATGATATTTCTTTTAATTTCAATGCTCCTTCTAAAGCCACAGGGAAATTGTAACCTCTTCCTAAATACAAGAAATTTCTTGCATCTTTAAATAACTCAGCAATACCTTCAACTTGCTTATCGGTTTTTAAAGCTTTTTCAACTTTTGCTGGTATATTCTCTAAATCAACTAATATTTCTCTATATCTCTGTTCAGCAATTGTTCCTTTCCTAAAAGCAGTTTTTAATGCTATCATTGTGAGAACTGTTAACTGAGCTGTAAAGGCCTTTGTACTTGCCACACCGATTTCTGGACCTGCATGGGTATAAACTCCTTCATGAGAAACTCTAGATATAGAAGACCCTACTACATTACATACTCCTAAAACTATGGCTCCTTTAGACTTTGCTAATTCCATAGCTGCTAAAGTATCTGCGGTTTCTCCCGATTGAGAAATAGCAATTACTATATCTCCTTCTTTTATTACTGGGTTTCTATACCTAAACTCTGAAGCATATTCAACTTCAACAGGTATCCTGCAAAATTCTTCGAAAATATATTCTGCAACTAAGCCTGCATGCCAAGAAGTTCCGCAAGCTACAATTACAATTCTTTCAGCATTAATTAGAGCATTTGAATAATCTCTAATACCGCCTAGTACTAACTTTCCTTCATTAGCCATTAAACGACCTCTGAAACAATCTTTAATTGACTTAGGCTGCTCAAAGATCTCTTTCAACATGAAATGCTCGAAACCACCTTTTTCGATAGCTTCTAATTCCATATCCACTTTTTGGATATAAGGAGTCATTTTAACATCTTTAGTATCCCTGATGCTTATATCACCATCTTTAATTAAAGCAATTTCATAATCATTTACATAAATGACTTCATTAGTATATTCTACTATTGGAGTAGCATCTGATGCTAAAAAATATTCACCTTTTCCAACTCCAATTACTAAAGGGCTTCCTTTTCTCGCTGCAATAAGCTGATTAGGGTGATCCTTTGACATAACAACAATAGCATACGCTCCTATCACTTTCGTTAGTGCTAATCTAACTGCCTCCTCAAGAGATCCGTCATTATTTTTATAAATATCTTCAATGAAATTTATAAAAACTTCTGTATCAGTTTCACTTTTGAATGTGTATCCTTTATTCTCTAGATCTTTTCTTAATGAAGAATAATTCTCAATGATTCCGTTGTGAATAATTGCTAAATCACCACTTTGAGAAAAATGGGGATGTGCATTTTCATCACTAGGAGCCCCATGCGTTGCCCATCTAGTGTGACCAATTCCAATGGTACTCTTTGTGTTTTTATCTTTTAAAAAGGATTCTAATTCTGCAACCTTTCCCTGCTTTTTATAAATATTTAATCCATCATTCATTAGTGCAATTCCAGCACTATCATATCCTCTATATTCAAGTCTTTTTAAACCTTTTAATATGATCTCAGAAGCATTCTGATGACCAATATATGCTACAATTCCACACATATTCTAATTATTTAAATGTTGTGTAATAGATTCTTATTTTGATATTCTCTTTATCTACAAAGAAATGATCAAAGTTACCTAAATTAATTTTTGGAACTTCATTAAATGGAGTTGAGTTTCTTCTTATAAACTGGCCTGTAAATATGAAATCATAGTCAGGATTCCATAAACCAGGATTATTATAAATCTCTTGTAAAAAGAAACTTATATCTCCTTTAATTTCCTTCTTACCCTCATCATAAGAAAGTGCAATTGGAGTTGATGCTCCATTAGGATTTACTGGTAATCCACCACTTCCGAAATTGGCTTGAAATGCCCAGAAATCCTCTCCTTGTTTTTCAATATTTCCATCTTCTCCTAAAATGTAAGGAATGATATTATTCGCGGGCCTTATTTGATTCGTTTGATTATCCTCTAAAACAAAATCAGGGCTACTGATAACTAACTCTGCTCTATTTATCTGCATAAATTCAACAGTATCCAAGAACGTAAGATAGTTTGACAATTTTACTTTAGGGGAGATTCCAAGCATATTGTTAAAATAAGCTTTAGAATCATCAGCTAATTCAAATTCTTCTTTACCAGAATAATTCATTGGAATCATAGAACCCGGCTGGAAATCAACTTGAGTAAAACTAGATCCCGATAAAGATAATTGTACACTTCCTAATGTGTCTAATTCTGGAGATTCATAAATGACCTCAAGATAGGACTCTCCATCTGCCAAATTTATACCCTGAATATTGTTCAAATCTGAACCAAGTTCAATTTTAAAACCTTTCAAAGCATTGTAAATATCAATTGAATTATTATCTGAATCATTGATAAGATTTAATATTTCACTACCTAAATCATTAGTAATAGGGACAAAATACTCAATTGAATCAATTGGACTTACAAAAATATTGGCATCTGTAGATACTTTACTATCAACTGGAAATTGATCGAATATCCCGTAGAATTCTCCACTGATACTTAATGTATCAGCTAGTTGACTAATTACAAAATTTTGTAGATTTGAAAATTCAGAGCCATAATAGTAATTGAATCCTAATTTTAATCTGGTTTGCGTTACTGAAGCATTACTTGGAATGCTGTCTCTTCTAAAATCATTATCAAGCAATAACCCAAAATAACCACTTGCAGAAAAATCTCCAATTAAAGGATCATTCTGTTTCCCTACAAAAATTTGCCCTCTTGAACCCGCAACAGCATTTGTGCTTACGATTAATGAATCGAAAGCTGTATGATTCATCTCCAATGGTATTTCCACAAATCTGATTTCTGTGCTATTACCACCGGGTACTAAATCACCTTCAACTTCAATAGGTTCCTCACATGAGACGAAAAAAAAGGCCAGCAGGATAGCTGGCCCTGATAAAAATGTTCTTGCAGTATTAACCTGCCAATTCTGTATATAGGTTGAAATAAGACTCTTCAAAGTCTTCTCCTTTTTCAATAGTGTCAACTTTCTTTTCTTTTTCGAATGTTGAAAATAATTCATCAAGGTTTTCTTTAAACTCATCACCTGCTTTAATAACTGCATCTGCATATTCTGCACCGATTTTTATGAACCCTTCATAGTCGGCTGATTCTAAGTGTGACAACATGCTATCATCTATATCAAGCATTTTTACTTTGTCCACTAAATCTGTCCCAAATTTATGAGAGAATTCTGTATTATACACAGTAAATACAGATTTTGCATCTTTAAATATTGGGTCATTTTTATAAGTGGTCTTTAAGTACATTGGAATCAAGCTAGTCATCCAGTCATTACAATGTACTACATCAGGAGCCCACCCTAATTTCTTAACTGTCTCTAACGCTCCTTTGCAGAAAAATATTGCTCTCTCATCGTTGTCTGGATAGAAATTATTTTCCTTATCATGAAATACAAATTTACGCTGAAAATAATCTTCATTATCAATGAAATAAACCTGAAGTTTAGCATTAGGTATAGAAGCTACCTTTATGATTAAAGGTTTTTCCTCCTCTCCCACTGAGATATTTATTCCAGAAAGACGAACCACTTCGTGTAGTCTGTTCTTTCTTTCATTGATCAGCCCGAAGCGAGGCACTAAAATACGAATTTCCATTCCTCTTTCCTGCATGGCTTGAGGGAGCTTTCGTACAAATTCTGCTACTTCTGATGTTTTTAAAAATGGATTGATTTCATTGGCTACGTAAAGAATTCGAAGCTTTGACATATGCTTATTGGATTTGATTAATTCATAAACGAAGCACAAAAATACAAAAAAATACTCACTTTCCATTATTTTTTTGATTAAACAGCTAGATTTGTTCTGAAACTTTATAATTTAGCGCATTTTTTATGATTACAACGGGCTCAATCGCTGAAATTCAATCACTTATTAGAAAATATAAAGCTGAAGGTAAAAAAATCGGCTTTGTCCCTACTATGGGAGCGCTTCATGACGGACACTTAAGTTTGGTAAATAAGGCTAGAGAAAAATCTGACATTGTTGTGTCTAGCATTTATGTAAATCCTACTCAATTCAATAATCAAGAAGACTTACAACATTACCCAAGAAAGACGGAACAGGATAAAAGTCTTTTAGGCAATTGTGGTTGTGACATTTTATTTCTTCCATCTGATGAAATCATGTATGCAGATAAAAGCATTATTTCTTTTGACTTTGGCCCATTAGATAAAGTGATGGAAGGGGAATTCCGGCCTGGCCATTTTAGCGGGGTAGCATTAATCGTTTCCAAACTATTTAACATTGTTCAGCCTGACTTTGCTTTTTTTGGGCAAAAAGACTTACAGCAATTATCCATTATCAAAACATTAGTTAAGGATTTATTATTCAATATTGAGATTGTAAGCGTCCCAATTAAAAGAGAAACTCATGGTTTAGCTATGTCATCTAGAAATGAGCGTTTATCAGAAGAAGATAGAAAAGAGGCTAAAATATTCTATGAAGCCTTAAATGCCGCGAAAAATATTATCTCTGAGAAAAAATCAACAGAGGAAGCCAAATCTAAAGTTCAGGAGCTATTTAAAAACCATAAAGCCGAATTAGAATATTTTGAAATCGTAAGCGATAAAGATTTACTTCCTAAATCTGAGAACTACTTAGCCCCAGATACCGTTCTTTGCATAGCAGGGTTTATAGGAAATGTGAGATTAATAGATAACATGTATATTATTTCTTAACTTTGCGGCCAAATTGAAGAGTAGAGTATGTTAATCGAAGTTTGCAAATCAAAAATTCACAGAGTAAAGGTTACTCAGGCAGAATTACATTATGTAGGAAGTATTACCATTGATGAGGACTTAATGGAAGCCTCCAACATAATTGAAAACGAGAAAGTACAAATAGTCAACATCAATAATGGTGAAAGACTAGAAACTTACGTTATCAAAGGAGAAAGAGGCTCTGGGATGGTCTGCCTAAATGGCCCTGCTGCAAGAAGAGTACAAGTAGGTGATATTATTATTATCATCAGCTATGCTCAAATGGAGTTTGAAGAAGCTAAATCTTTTAAACCTTCCTTGATATTCCCTGATGCTAACAACAAATTATCTTAATCCTTGAGGAAAGGACTTCAATCATTTATTAAATACACCCTATCTCTTGGTGTTGCAATTTTGTTATTCTGGTATCTTTATAAAGATAAAGATTTCAATGAAATGATGTTAAGCTTTAAAAAAGCTGACATCAAATGGATTATCCTTTCTATTGCCCTTGCTATTTTTAGCCATTACTTAAGAGCTTGGAGATGGAATATGTTATTAGAGCCAATTGGTTATAATTTAAAAACTTCAAGAACTTTCCTGGCGGTGATGGTAGGCTATTTAGCTAATTTTGTAGTTCCTAGAATGGGTGAAATCTCAAGATGTGGAATTTTAAAGAAAACTGATAATGTAGCAGTTACCCAAGGGTTTGGCAGTGTTGTAACTGAAAGAGTCTTTGATTTAATCTGTTTAATTGCTATTGTTTTCATTACACTCACTTTGGAATTCAAAAGATTGAATGAATTCTTCCTTAACTTATTTCTAGATAAGGCCTCGGGTATTCAAAAAAACTACATTACTCTCATTGTGATTGGTATAACTTTAATTACTGTGTTGCTTTTAACTGTTTTTTTCTTAAAAAGAAACCACAGAAAGCTTCAGCAGAATGAATTATACAATAAAATCATAAGCTTTTTAAGGCAATTAGTTGAGGGGCTAACTTCAGTTAGTAAATTGAAAAATCCTGCTTTATTTTGGCTTGCCACCATTGCCATTTGGGTTTGCTATTACTTCATGACCTATGTGTTCTTTTTTAGCATGGATGTCACTCAGAATTTAGGGATCTCAGCAGGATTTGTTCTTTTAGTATTAGGAGGAATAGGCATGGCCACTCCTGTTCAAGGAGGTATTGGAGCCTTTCATTATTTAGTTAGTGCAGGACTCTTATTGTATGGAATAGCCGAAAAAGATGGAATCACATTTGCCTTTCTTCTGCATACTACGAATTCTATTGCTATTATTGTAGTAGGAAGTATCTCACTATTTATTAGTATGATAATTCCTAAAAGATTCTCAAATCAAAATTATGCCAACAGCTGATAAAATAATAGTTAAGAGAGAGCTTCTTGAGTTAAGAAATGAGTGGAAGAATGAAAAGCTTGTATTTACCAACGGCTGCTTTGACATTCTACATTTGGGACATGTTGACTATTTAGAAAAAGCTGCAGAAAAAGGCACAAAATTAATTGTTGCAATCAATACAGATCAGTCTGTAAGTAAATTAAAAGGCCCGGATAGACCGGTAAATGATGAATATTCAAGATGCCGCTTAATTGCAGCATTAGCTTTTGTAGATGCTGTAATTCTGTTCTCTGAAGATACTCCCCTATCCTTGATTACCGATATAAAGCCTGATGTTTTAGTTAAAGGAAATGACTATACAATTGACAACATTGTAGGAGCAGATGTCGTAATTGAAAACGGTGGAAAAGTTGAGACTATTGAACTTGTGAAAGGATATTCTACCACAAATATTATTAATAAATTAAGTAAATAAGATGTTTCTAATCGTAATAGTAATTGGTTTTACCATTATCAGTTATAGTGTAAATGCCAGATTAAAGAGTAAATTTAAAAAGTATTCACAGATTAGCCTTAGTTCAGGAATTTCTGGTAAAGAGGCTGCAGAAAAAATGTTGCGTGATAATGGAATACATGATGTACAGGTAATGTCAGTTGAAGGGCAGTTGACTGATCACTACAATCCTGCAAAGAAAACGGTAAATCTTAGTTCTGATGTTTATCATGGTAGGTCTGCTGCTGCAGTAGCTGTTGCAGCTCATGAGGTAGGTCATGCGGTTCAACATGCACAAGCCTATTCATTCTTAGAATTAAGATCTGCCTTAGTGCCCTTACAAAACGTAAGTGCTAAAATCATAAACTTTGTTTTTATGGCCATGCTATTCGGAGCATTTTTTATCCAAGGATTATTTAGCTTTGAATTAGCCATGATGGTCATTATAGGATGTTATACAGTATTTACATTATTTGCATTTATAACATTACCAGTGGAGTACGATGCCAGTAAAAGAGGTTTAGCTTGGATGACAAGCTCAGGCGTAACCACTTCACAAGAGCATGATATGGCTAAAGATTCATTAAAATGGGCTGCAAGAACCTATTTAGTTGCTGCAATTGGTTCATTAGTGACCCTGCTCTATTATGTGATGATGTTTATGGGTAGCCGAGATTAAATGGATTTTTCCTATATTTGCCAAACTTTTGCACAAACACTATGTTTTTGCACCACAACGACTAAAAAATAATTAATAGATGGATTTTCAACTTACGGAAGAGCAGTTAGCCGTGCAAGCTGCTGCAAGAGATTTTGCACAAAACGAATTATTACCGGGTGTTATCGATCGTGACACTCATGAAAAATTCCCAGCTGAACAAATTAAGAAAATGGGTGAGCTAGGATTCATGGGGATGATGGTTGATCCTAAATATAATGGTGGCGGAATGGACACAATTTCTTATGTCCTGGCTATGGAAGAAATTTCAAAAATCGATAGTTCTGCTTCTGTTTCAATGTCTGTTAATAACTCTTTAGTATGCTGGGGGATAGAAAAATACGGTACTGAAGAGCAAAAAGAAAAATATCTTAAAAGATTAGCAACGGGTGAGATAATAGGTGCATTTTGTTTATCAGAGCCGGAAGCTGGTTCAGACGCCACTTCACAAAGAACAACGGCAGAAGATAAAGGTGATTATTACTTATTAAATGGTACTAAAAACTGGATAACTAACGGTAATAGTGCATCTGTTTATTTAGTAATTGCTCAAACGGATAAAGAAAAAGGCCACAAGGGAATTAACGCCTTGATTGTTGAAAAAGACATGGAAGGCTTCCAAGTAGGTAAAAAAGAAGAGAAAATGGGAATCAGAGGTTCTGATACTCACTCTTTAATGTTTACTGATGTAAAAGTACCTAAAGAAAATAGAATTGGTGAAGACGGTTTCGGATTCAACTTTGCTATGGCTACTTTAAACGGTGGTAGAATTGGTATTGCTGCTCAAGCATTAGGTATTGCATCAGGTGCTTACGAATTGGCCCTTAAATATTCAAAAGAAAGAAAAGCTTTTGGGAAAGAGATCAACCAGCACCAAGCTATTGCTTTTAAGTTAGCGGATATGGCTACAAACATCGAAACCGCTCGTTTATTATGTTTAAAAGCTGCATGGTTGAAAGATCAAAAGAAAGATTTCTCTCAAGCAAGTGCTATGGCTAAACTTTTTGCTTCACAAGTGGCAATGGACACTACTGTTGAGGCTGTTCAAGTTCATGGTGGATACGGTTATGTTAAGGAATACCATGTTGAAAGATTAATGCGTGATGCAAAAATCACACAGATTTACGAAGGTACTTCTGAGATTCAAAAAATTGTGATCTCAAGAAATATTCTAAAGTAAAGATCATATAATTGAAAGGTTAGCGCTTTTCAAAAGCATATAATCTTAAAATAATTCAATAAAAGTAATTTTTAGGCGTTCAATCTTACATGACGGGAAAGGTTGAGCGCCTTTTCTTTTTTTTGATATAAAACTATTTATCATTAGATTTATACAATTATTAGAAAAATTACTTTTACTTTTTATAGTTAATCCATTCATAAAAAAAGAAAATGGAAGATTACAACAAAATCATTGAATCCCTTGGCGTTAAGTTCGTCAAAGCAAAAAATATTAAAATACAAAAACCGGTAACCGTTAGTAACCTGTATGAAGTAGAAAATAAAATTATATGGGTTAATAAAGGAGAAGTACTATTAGGGGAAGAAAAACTTTTAGCAAAAGAGGGAGATTTTGCTTTTATTCCCGGTGGAAAAGCACATCAAATTACTTACGGAAGAGGAAGTCAGATTGAAACTATTACTAATGATAAATTCATAAGTGGTAAATCTGAGTACTTCAATTCAATTACACACGATGAGTTACTTTCTGAAGGTGGAGATAGCTTCAGCTATATTTCATTCGAAGCAAAAGTATTTGATTCAGTTAACTTCTTTGCTTCTTTAGATATTCCCCCGTTCATATTCAGTAATGATGTGATTAAGTCCTTACACGATAAAATCTTTTCTGAATTAAATACGGATGAGCCTGGTGCTGATCGTATGGTAAAAGTGTTGACTGAATATTTATTAGTAGAGTTATTCAGACATATCGTTAGAAATAAATTATTTGTGGAGCAATTGGCTACCAACAGTACTTATTTCAAAGATCCAAGATTAATTGATATCTTCAACTACATCAATGAGCACTTAGGCGGTGATTTATCAAATAAAAAGCTAGCCGAGGTTGCGAATGTATCTGAAGATTATGTAGGCCAGTATTTCAAGATGCTTACAGGTATTAATCCTCAAGATTATATTGAATACCAAAGAATGGAAGAAGCGGTAACGCTATTAAGAACTTCTAAAAAGAGCATTCGTGACATTGGACATGAAGTAGGTTATAAAGATACTGCTTATTTCTGCCGAAGATTTAAAATGATGTTCGGAATTCCTGCAGGAAAAATGAGAAGAAGAGAATCTTTAATGAACGTTTAATTGCTGATTGAGCACAATCTTAGCTTCAGTCATTTCAATTAGTAAGTCGGGATTTTGCTCAATAGCATTCCCTACAACCACAACATCAGCGCCTGATTTCCAGGCGCTTTTTGCTTTTGATACAGAATTAATTCCTCCACCAATTACTAAAGGGATTTCTATTGCTCTTTTTACAGAAGCAATCATTTTTTCACTGATCATCTTCTCTGCCCCACTTCCTGCATCCATATAAATAAGCTGGAGACCTAGAAGTTCACCCGCAATAGCCGTACTTACCGCGATATCATACTTATCATGAGGAATGGGATTGGTATTACTCATATAAGAAACAGAGGTTTTATTCCCCCCGTCAATCAACATATAACCCGTTGGCCACACTTCCATTTTACTTCTTTTTAAAATTGGAGCTGACAAAACATGTTGACCTATCAACAAATCAGGATTTCTGCCAGAAATGAGAGAGAGATAAAGAATTGCATCCGATTGCAAGTCGATATATTGATTATTTCCAGGAAATAGAATTACAGGAATGTCTGTTGCTGATTTGATTTCTGATATGCACGCACTTAATAAATCAGAAACTATTAAACTACCGCCAACAAAAAAGAAATCAACTTCATTTTCAATAGCCATATTGACTAGCCTTTGCAATGAAGCTCTATCTTTTACTTTATCAGGATCAATTAATAGGGCAAAGAATTTACGTTTATTTTCACTGCCTGAGCTAAGTTGGTTAAGCTTCTTCTTTGTCATTCTTGTCGTTTTCTAACTGACTTAAAAATTCTAATATTTTTTCCCTAGCAATTGCTACTAATATACTACTTACTTCAGCTTTTATAGAGTCAATAATGCCATGATTGCTCTCTTCTCTTTTGATGATAAGTCGAGGTGCGTCATCATAATCATTTTCATCTTCCTCTACTTCCTTATAAACCTTAGTATTTCTACTTTTTTTACTTCCAGTAATCAGCCTTACAGCCTGATATGCTAAAAACACACCTCCTGCAATCATCAATGCATTTTTGCCTATCTTTTCAGCCTTACCTGAAAATTCAGTTAGTTGCTCTGATAAGTCCTGCTCATATTTTTTACTTTTCTCAAGTAATTTCTCCTGATTGCTCATGATTGTAAATTTAATAATTAAAATTACTGATTTTCAGATTCTTGATCCTCTGGTTTTTTAAACGAATTCTTTAGGCTTTTGCTGTCTTTTAAAAAATAAAAGATCACCGTTAGTAATAAATAGAATAATGTTACGATTCCAAAACCATAAACAAAACTATCCAAAAGTTCAGCCAAATAGAAGCCTAAAGTAAAGCTGGCAAACAACACCACTAAACTTAAGAATAGAAATACAAAAAGTATAGGAAGGAATTTCGCTATCTTCTCAGCAATCTTATCTTCTACCTCGTCTTTAATGATGGCAATTCGTACTTCTATTAATTTCTGTAGCGATTCTATTATATTTTCTATTCCCAAAAGCCCTAAGAGTTTACTTTTTTTCACAACTTTAAGTGTTAATTGATTCCTAAGTTATATAAATTTCGGTTGATGTTAAATTTACACGTAAAAATAATTAGAAAGATTGAGGCAGCTTATAGCAGATAGTGGATCGAGTAAAACAGATTGGAGGATTATTAATGAGGATGGATCTATTCAGCAGCTCAAAACAAAGGGTATAAATCCGTATTTAATACCAGGAAATGAGCTTCTAGATAGTTTAAAGAATGAATTGAGTGAAATTGTAAAGATCGAATTTGATATCATTCATTTTTATGGAGCGGGCTGTGGGCAATCAAAAAATAAAGCCAAAATAAAATCAGTACTTAATAGTATTTTCAAGAATAGTAAAGTTTTGGTAGAAGATGATATGCTAGCAGCAGCAAGAGCATCATGTTTAAACCAATTGGGCATAGTATGCATTTTAGGAACAGGTGCGAATGCCTGTTTTTACGATGGAAAAAGCATTACGCAAAAAATGATTTCTCTTGGTTATGCATTAGGTGATGAAGGAAGTGGTAATTATATCGGTAAAATGATATTAAAAGCCTATTTAGAAAACGAATTATCTGAAAAACTACAAACGGCTTTTAAAAATACTTTCCCCGAAGTTACATTAGAAAATGCCTTAGAAAATATCTATCAGAAACCGTATGCAAATCGCTATTTTGCTCAGTTTTTTGAGTTTGTATTACTGCATCAAAAAGAAAAATACTGTTTCGAATTAATGACAGATGCATTTCAGCAGTTTTTAGAAAAGTCAGTATTGAAATTCGACCATCATCAGGAATATCCTATTCACTTTGTAGGAAGTGTGGCTTTCCATGCTAATTCCATCATGAGAATGGTACTGAACAAAAATCATTTAACAGCCGGAAACTTTATGGAAAGTCCTATTGCTGGCCTTACGCTCTATCACAAAAATCAGAATTCATGAGCATTACAGAATCAGAATCAAATTTTAATGATTTAGAAAAATTATCTATCTCTGAATTATTAACAGGTATAAATCAAGAAGATCAATCCGTAGCATTATCCGTTCAAAAAGCTTTACCGCAAATTGAAAAAGCTGTTGAATCGATAGTGGGTAAGATGAGGCAAGGAGGTCGTATTTTTTATATTGGAGCCGGTACCAGTGGGCGCTTAGGAATACTGGATGCCTCTGAATGCCCTCCTACTTTTGGAGTTGATCACAATACAGTGATAGGGTTAATTGCTGGGGGCGATCATGCGATTAGAAAAGCTGTAGAATTTGCTGAAGATGACCAGAATCAAGCCTGGAAAGATCTTTTAGAATATAAAATCTCTGAAAATGATTTTTTAATTGGAATTGCAGCATCGGGTAGAACCCCTTATGTAATCGGTGGACTTAAAACTGCACAAGAAAAAAACATCAAAACGGCCTGCATTACCTGCAATCCTGATTCTGCAGTGGTTGAATTTTCAGACTACCCTATTGAAGTTCCCGTTGGGCCGGAGTTTGTTACAGGAAGTACCCGAATGAAAGCGGGCACCGCACAAAAAATGGTGCTCAATATGATTTCAACCACGGCTATGATTCAATTAGGCAAAGTAAAAGGCAACCGAATGATAGATATGCAACTGAGCAATGATAAGCTGGTGGATCGCGGTACGAAAATGATTATGCTGGAGCTTAAAATTAAATATGATGCAGCTAAAAAATTATTGCTTGAACATGGATCTGTAAGAAAGGCTATTGAGGCTTGCAAAGGGTGAATTAGGATAATCTATTGATAGTGACTGGTATGTTACAATTCTCGGAAATGCTTTATTAAAAAACCTGTCAGGTTTGTATAATCAAATTTTGATTAGATTTTTATATTCTATCACTATCTGCTTTTTTTAAACCTGACAGGTTTCATTTGCTGAGAAAACAAATCTTAATTTTATAAAACTTTTTCACCTCAATTCGCATTAAAACCTATTACTTAAACCCTAAAACTTATTACTCATTAATGCATCATATCGAGCCCTACTATAATTGGTTAAAATATTACGATTCTTCACAGGATGAGCTTTCCCCTTTTTATGGAAAGGAATATAATTATGAATTATACACAGATACCATATATGGATATTATATAGATCCTGCCTGGGATGCTATTGGCTCTGAAACTCTTTATATTAAAATACTATATGCTAATTATGAGGATGGAATTGCGGTAATTGAAATGATAGGCGAATGGAATGACACTTTGCATAATGACATCATGCATTTAAAAAGAAATATAATCGAGCATATGATTATGCAAGGTATCAATAAGTTCATCTTAATTGGTGAAAATATATTGAACTTCCACGGCTCTGATGATGAATATTATGAAGAGTGGTTTGATGAGGTTGAAGAAGGCTGGATAGTAGGGGTTAATTTCAGAGATTTTGTACTAGAAGAATGGGCTCAATACAATGTTGATCATTATATTAATTGCGGTGGACAGTTTGAACATTTGAATTGGAGAACTTTAAAACCTCAGGTTTTCTGTAAAAGAATAGAAGAGCATGTGATGAGAAGATTAGATTTCTGATATTATTTAACTGGAATAATCATCGCCATTTTATGTACTAAATAATATTTTCCCGATTTTATCTCTTTACATCTCACTCTTGTTCTTCTACTCTCTAGCTTTTCAAAAACACGATTTTCTAATTTAAACTTTTGCCCTTTCTCAACATCTAATAAGCTAACTTCATCCGGATTAATAGGATCATGATTCTTTAAAGCCTTCGCCAAATGAATGTCAGATAAGGAAGCGGCCTTAGGGTTTCGCATATAGAGATTCAAAGCTTTTAAAACCTCTTCTGGGAAGATTGTTGTATTCTGAAAAGGCAGCATCAATTCTTTAAAAGCTAATTTCCATTCTACCCCATGTGGACTCACCCTACCCTTATATTGTTCATATACCCAATGATGCGCCACTTCATGTACATAAGTGATAAGAAAGGAATAAGGATTTAAATTTTCATTCACCGTAATCACTGCCTCCTCACCTGGCTTAATTCTGAAGTCACCCAATTTGGTATTCCTAGCTTTTGAGATCACAAAACGAAAAGGTTTTTGTTGCCAAAGTTCGAAGGCTAAATCAGTAGCTGATTCAGGAATAAATCGACTAATCCGCTTATATATTTGTTTTTCGTAATGCGTCATATTCGAGCCAAAATTAAGCAGAAATAATTAGTAAATAAGCATTTAGCTCACCTAATGCACTATTTCCTCTTGATCTCAAAAAATATTTCCAGCTGTATTTTTTTTGTAATTTCCATATTAAACTGTAATTTCAGAGCCCTTTAGAAGGTTAACATAACCTTAATGGGGCAAAAGCTTGTAGAGTAGACAACTTTTTCTAATATCATACTCTTAAACCATTAAAACTATGATTCAAATTATTCCATCCATTGCCATAAAAGATGGCAAAATTATTAGAGTTGAAGGTTCTGACATTGGAAGCGCTAAAGTGTATGATGATTCCCCGATTGATGTTGCCAGAAAATTGGAAGATAATGGCATCAAAGTCGTGCATATTGTGGATTTAGATGGTGCCCACAGAAGCCAGCCCGTTAACTACCATATCCTGGAAGCAATCCATGGCTATACAAATCTTGAATTAGATTTTACAGGTGGTATCAATACGGATGGGGATATTAGCAAAGCTTATGAATATGGTGCTGATTATATCACTGCGGCCAGTGTCGCTGTTGAAAATAAAGAGCTTTTTGCTTCGTGGATTGTATCCTATGGGAGAGAAAAAATCACTTTAGGAGCTGATGCTTTAAATGGAAAAATTGCCTACAAAGGATGGATGCAAAATACAGACATCGACATTATTGAGCACATCCGCTACTTCTATGACCGAGGACTAAAATACGTTAAAACAACTGATATTAGTAAAGAAGGCTCATTATCAGGTCCTGCTTTTGATTTGTATGAAAAAATATTGAAAGAATTCCCAGACATCTGTGTATTAGCCAGTGGTGGAGTTAGGGATATTGATGATATCCGAAAGCTTAATGATATGGGAATATTTGCTGTAATCTTTGGTAAAGCTTATTATGAAGGTAATATCAAGCTTGAAGATTTGAATGAATTTTTACAGTAAAAGACAAGTGTAGATTAAACGTTTAATAAACGGATAAATCTACGGTTATTGCCCCAATAACAAGCTTTAATTAGCTTTAAAGTGGTTTTTTTCTTCCTTACTTAAATTCTAAAGAAACCAAAAATATAATAATGATAACAACACATTTGGTGCACATATCCAGATGTTGTGGTGAATTTGCATTACTAATTGTCTTCAGATGAAAACACTAATATTTTTAATTCTAACAGTAATGAAGGCAGCGGTAATTTTATACTTCGTTGCTCGAATTATGAAGAACCTCATCCAAAAGAACGAGCCAAATTATAAACGTAAGGCACTAATACAATTTCTGTCGATGTTCGGGTTCCTGATAGGTATAGCAATTCTTGAATTCGGAATAGCTTACATTTTACCCATGAACTAATAACTCGAGGACATTCCATCATGAGCGAAATGCTTTACAAACCAAAAACCATAGGAATCTCAGCTATTATAGTAAGCCTAATTCCGACATACTGGACATTTTTTTTCTTTATCACTATTCCTGTAATGATTGTTGGTTTACTCTTTCTGTTTATCAAACCGGCTACACAACTTACTTATGAAATCCCAGCAACTTTGCTGCTGATTGGTTCGCTTTTATCTAATACTAACAATAATATCCTTAATGGAGATGTCCCAAAACATCTAAAAAACACCACAACATGATATAAAACCCATTTGCTCACCACCTTGTAGCCAAGTGTCTGCTAAATAGCCTGTTATTTATGCTTGCATTTCATAGCCAGCGAGCAAGGATATTGCTTTTATAAATTATAGCACTAAGTGATTTTAATATTTTGCAATTAATGAAGTGTATCAGTTTGCGGAGAAAGCATAAATAACTACTTTCAGTATTTCATAGCCTAGTATAACAAACGGGTTTTATACAGGCGTTGTAACCAATTCGAGAACATGCTTGCTAAATCAGGAAAATACACGATCGAATTATTCATAGATGATAATTATTCGGAGGACTCGAATGATAATTTGATTTCTTATGACAAGGTTCATTTAATAAAATCTGAGCTCTTGTTTTCGACAAAAATTGGACTAAAAATACATGAAAATGATAAAACCATTAGTTCGGCAATTATTGGTTCTGATGGTGGCGGAACTGGAATTGATAAAAACTCTCATATAATAGAAGATGACCGAATTGCAGTTTGCTGTTCCGATTCGATCTTTTGCCTTTCAATTCCTGAACTTAATTTAATTTGGAAAACTCAAGCTGACCAATCTTCTTGTTTTGAAATATTTAAATTCAATGAAAGTTATATAATACATGGAGAAATGGAAATATCTCGACTGGATTTGAGTGGAGAAGTCATGTGGAAAAGAAGTGGTGCTGACATTTTTACAACTGAAAAAGGAACTGATGACTTTGAAATAACAGAGTCATATATAAAGGCAACAGACTGGGAAAATAGAATATATAAATTCGATTTTAACGGAAAATTAATTGAATAAAAACTGGTCACAACATTCTGTCATAAATCATGGCTGTTAGTAGGTTATTTTTCCTTCAGCTCTTTGTAGATAGTCCGGCAATCCGCAGGATTGCCTTAATGGGAAACATTAAATTAATAAGCCAATCCTGCGGATTGCCTCGGTAGTTAATTGAAATTTTTATACTTTTAATCAGCCACGAATTTATACAGTGGCGTTGTATTTAATTCCTTTCTTAAGATTATTCTGCTAGGCAGTTGGCAGAAAGAGGGCATAAAAAGCGGATTGATTAGCCTTGAAAAGGCCTAATTTTTGCGGGCAAGCCGTGGAAGCAATGTGCTTCTAAACGGTAGAGACCGTTAAAAAACTTAGATTGAAGTTAGCCGAGTTCAGCCATAAAGTCAAGAAATACAGAGGCTAATGAAAAAAGCAATCATTTTTATTTGGGAAGGATTTGGGCTTTCAACCGGCATGACAACGGATACATAGTTTCTCCTATATACCATTTAGTCATGACTCCAACTGACATAGCAGACGATGTAGAAGGTTTTAAGAAAGGAACATCGTATTTTTCAATTACCATTATTTCTACTACTTTAGGAGTAATTAAAAATATACTAAAGACAACATCAGCTATCGAATCATTAATGAAAGGTCATCAAATTACTAAGATTCCCAATCAAAACGATCGATAGCCTGACGTTGGCATTCATTCGCCACTCCGTAGAAAATCAATATGACTAAGAAAAAAAACTGGAAAAGTGGATGCTTGAAAGCACTCGGAATTGGAGCAATTACACTGGTGTTGCTTGTCATCGGATTCTTTTGGATGCTAAGACAAGCTTTTGGACCAATTGAACGAAGTGGGGAACTTGAACTGTCTGACGAACTAACTCTTCAATATCAAGAAATGTACAACGCAGATTTTGCGGATGTATTCTATGATGTGACTTTCGAACTTCCTAACTCTAAGGGTGAACTTTTTGAAATTGGACGAGCAACTTTCAACAATGAGAATTGGGAGTCAGAAGTTCAATTTGTAGAATCAAATAACTGCCTTATTTTTATAGTCCAAGACATAGGATCATTGGCAAAAGTAATTGTCGTTAATCCAGAAAGGACATTTTCAATTGAAAGAACTTTTGACCCACAAAAACTAAGAGATGACCCAATTTGGCAGGCAGGCAACTTTGAGAATCCCGTTCACCTTTACTATGGCTCATCATCTGTAACTTCTGTTTCTAATGACTCTATTCAAGTGGACTTTGAATACCGAACTGGTTACAACGAACCTATCATTTTTTGGAACCAGAAACTCAATTATAGGCTCGAAACAGCACCACTACGGATATTAACGACAAAAGCTTATCAACCAACCGAAAAATAACGAAATGCCAACATTCTGTATAAATCATGGCTGTAAGTAGCTTATTGTAACTTTAGCTCTTTGTAGAGAGTACGTCAATCCGCAGGATTGACTTATTGGTGAGAATTAATTTAATAAGCCAATCCTGCGGATTGTCTCGGTAGTCAAAGCAAATTTTTATACTTTTAATCAGCCACGAATTTATACAGTGGCGTTGTGTACAATACCTCGTATAGCTAAGCCATTGACATTACAAGCTAAAAGGGGAGAAAAGAAATTGAAAGAATTATTGGGAATCAGAAGCTTATAAAGCTATGATTTGCCAAATGTTACAAAAAGCTTGGCAGAATAAATGGAAGATTAAACAATGTCTGGTTTAAAGAAGGAATCTGATAAACGGTTAACAAAAAAAAGGATATTTAAAGCATTAGCAGTTGTGACTTTTTTCCCAACTATTTTTGGTTTTATAGTAGCTAGGTCAGGATATATTGGATATAGCGTTATAGATGAATTGATACCCTTAAAGGTTAAAGTAGATAGCATCACATCATCAACAACAGGGGGTGGTAAATCACATGTATCAGCGCATTTTAGTAATAATGGAGACTATCACATAGTTTGCATCTCCTGTTACGAAGCAAGGGCAGGTTATTACATGAAAGATTCAATAGAAGTGTGGCTTAAACCTGGTCGGGAAACGGCATATTTGAAACATATTAATCCTAATAAAGAAGAACTGAGAAATAGATATTATCGCCAAATATTTTTAGTTGCAGGTTTTATGATTTACCCTTTCTTAATTTTTCTGTTTCTGTATATTCGTCAGGTTCATCTCGATAAGAAAAAACTCGAGGTTAATAGTATTTAAAAGTAATGATATGCTTTGAAACCTGTCTATTTAGAAGAATAGAAACTGTACACAACATCATGTAAAAACCATTGGCTAGGCTACGTTTTTGCTAATCATTTAATATAAGCCCGCAATTTTCGGCTAGCAATTTAGAATGTTAAAGGCAAAGTGTGGGAGGTGAACCGATCTAGCAATTTTTGGTAAATGAAAAATTGCTAACTTCATCATTTAAACAGACAGTGGGCGCACGGTTTTTACACACGTCCGTTATCTGGCATGACTGCACAACGAAAATGAAACTCCTGAACAAACTACCAACGGAACCAAATAAGCGCAGATGGACTGCAATTGGAATAACCGTCCTGCTTGCCACTCCATTGACTGCATGGGGCATTTATGGAATTGGTGAATATGGAGTAGCTCTTTTCATTTTAACTCCTCTTCTCATTGGAATAGTCTCAACAATCCTATTTGGACACGGGCGAACACTAACTAAAATGGAAGCTGCGAAAATCAGCTTTTTAACTCTACTTATTTTCACTATCGGTTTGATCGTTTTCGCAATGGAAGGACTGATTTGTATTGCGATGGCCGCTCCAATTGGTATCCTTCTAACTTGGATAGGGAGCTTGATTGGCCGAACAACTTTGAACAAAACTCCCGACAGCTCGCTAACCATAATCCTACTAACATTTCTAAGTGTTCCCATAACAGCGTTCACCGAACGAAACTCAGAAACTGAGCTTTTCACAGTATCAACCAGCTTGGTTATTGATGCAAATATTGAGACGGTTTGGACGAACGTCATCGAATTCCCACGAATGGACGAACCACAGGAATTCATATTCAAAGCTGGCATCTCCTACCCAATAGACTCGGAGATCAAAGGAACTGGTAAAGGTGCGATTCGTTATTGCAACTTCAACACTGGAAGTTTTGTCGAACCCATAACGGAATGGAACGAACCAACACTTTTACGATTTGACGTTCTCGAACAGCCAGAACCCATGACCGAATACAGTCTTTGGGACATTAATGCTCCACATTTGCACGACTACTTTGTTTCCGAACATGGAGAGTTCAAGTTAATCGAACTTCCGAACGGCCAAACTCAACTCGTGGGAACAACTTGGTATCGACACAACATCAAACCTGGTGCTTACTGGAAAACTTGGAGCGACTGGATAATTCACAGCATTCATAACCGAGTATTGAACCACATAAAACAGAAAGCTGAAAACGCCAGATAACAGATGCTATGAATGAATGGGGTTTTATCGGTCAGGATATTTTCATGGGGATTGTCCGCCACAAGTGTTAATTTTAAATCAAGACGTGGCTATGTGCGAGACGAGAGATTAGTGCATTCTAATCCCCACTCATCATAGCTGTCCGTTGTACTCAATTTAGTTAGAATGCATAAAATAAGTTATCTCATTTTGTTGGTCTTTCTATTATTTTCTTGCTCTCAAAAAGAAAAGAAATCAAAAGTTAAAGAAGTGCAAAAGTTAGGAACATCTAAAGACAATGCTTCTAAAATAGAAACAAACTCAATCCTCATAGACACAATTGCCAGGATACAAGAAACATACAGTTATTATGATTCAGTTGAGGTAATCCTTTTTAAGGAGGAGTCCTTTAAGGATTTCATTGCTTACGATCATGTTTTCAAAGTGCTAGCCGATTCCACAAAATTTCACTCTGAATATAGAAGTCTTATTGAAGAAAATATCTTTCATGGATTCAAGAAAATAGGAAATCCAATAACTCAAGATTTGAAAAATACATATAGCTCTATCTGGATCCCTGTAATTTTAAAGGACAAGAATAAATACCTTTATAATCCTGGTTTAGAAAACATAGAATATTTTATCATATCAGATACAGCAATTTATTACAATTCATTTAGTAGTAGTTTTAGTAAATTTGACTTTGAGAAACAAAAAGATAGTCTAGCGAAACACAGCAGCTTTAAGATAAATGAAAACCTTGAACTACAAGATAGGGCAATTAACCTCTATACCCTAGATTCAAATTTAAACTTAATCGAATTTGTCGATCAAAAACTAGAAGGGAATGGAACAAAAAATGGTTACATGCTAGCAACAACATTAGATAATCTCTTTCGCTATCCTATAATCGCTACTTACTCATCCGATGCACCAATAAAAATTCAAATGGATAAAGTGAATTACGACTCGTTAATTAATAAATCAACAAAAAAAGACTGAGTACAACAAAGGATAAAACCCATTTGCTTACCACCCTGTAGTCAAGATTCTGCTCAATAACCCGTAATTTATACTTGTTTTTCATAGCTGGCAAGTAAGGATAGAGCTCTAATATTTTTCAGTTACTAAAGATTTTGGGTTGGCAATGAAAGCATAAATTGCTACTTTCAGTATTTTATAGATCAGTATCGCAGTTTAAAGGTTATGTTCTACGGAAGTGGTAATTAGAAAATAAAAAATCCGACTTGGAAGACCTTCTGAAAGCGCATTTATCAATAACATGACCTCTATTTGAGCAGTATAAGATAATTTTACTAGACAAATATTAAAGCAAACACATGAAATATCTCTCTTTTTGGCAAACATGGGTAGTGGCAAGCTTACTAATGGCAATGCCCGCAATAGTCACAGCACAGGAAGCTGATCTCACTCTGGATGACCTCTTCGCAACGCCAAAACTGACAGGAACAAGCCCATCTGTACCTGTGTGGGCTCCGGACAGTGAGCACTTCGCCTTTTCATGGAGTGAACCAGAAAATCCAGTGCGAGGCCTCTGGGTATCCAAAACCGATGGAAAGAAAGTACGTCTCAGTTCCAATACGGCATCTGTACGCGATATCGCCTGGGCTGATGTGAACACCCTCATCAGCCTTCGAGCTGAATACCTATGGCAGACATCGCTTAGTAAAGAAGAGGACCTTCAGCTTATGCGGGTTGAAGCTGGTGCTCATAATCTGTCCATATCTCCAAATGGTAAACAAGCGGCCTATTTAAGCAAGGGTGACCTGTGGATTGCAGATTTCACTTCCAAACAGAATCGCCAGCTCACAGAAATAGGCATCGCCAGTCTCTCGAGCTTAAAAAAGGGACGCTACAGCCGACCGGAACGTGAAATCGGCCCAGGCATCTGGAGTGGCCCCACCTACAAGTGGTCTCCGGATGGCAAAACAATCGCTTTTCATGTTGTTGATAGACGCGAGATGCGAAAGGTAGCCTTCCCGGATTATCTCGCTACAGAAACCAATCCCAACGAGGTACGCAGAAGTTACCCAGGTGATCCAAACGAGATTCGCAAGGTTGGACTATTAGATATAGAAAGTGGAACTATCACCTACCTCGATTTGCCAGATCCACATGCCAATCAAGTCATTGACTTTAACTGGTCACCGAGCGGGGCACTACTGGTGGATACCGCATCCGACACGGCAGTTGAACGTAAGTTGTATGTCGTTGCACCCGGAGAAAGCAAACTGCGCGAGATTTGGAGAGGTGTTCGAGAGAGTCGCATGTACACATCCTTTGGATCTAGCTGGCATCCGGATGGAAAGAAGGTTGTTTTCTTAAGTGATATGGGTGATCGATATGGCCTTTATACGATTGATGCCTCACCGTCTAAGGATCGTCCAAAACTCCTAACAGATCCATCCTATGATGTATTGTCTGCCCCAACTATTGTGGGTGATGCACTCTTTTATGCAGGCAATGGAGTTAATCCCTACGAACAACATGTATATCGCTTAAATATGCCGGGTGGCGAACCCGAGCAGCTAACGCAACTTGCTGGCCGAAACGATGGCTACCCCTCTCCGGATGGTAGGCACTTGGTTTTCAGGCACAGCAACGACACCTCACCGCCCGAGCTTTACGTGCTCAGCAGCAGTGAGGGTGGTGCAGCTACTCGAGTAACTCACTCACCATTGCCCGCCTTTACTGAGCGAAGCTGGACCGCTGCAGAATACGTAAGTTTTCCAAGTCTTGTAGATGACTACAGGCTGCATGCCCGAATCCTTAAACCAACCAACATGAAGCCCGGCAAGGAGTATCCGGTACTGTTTGGGCCTGTTTATTCAAATACAGCCAGAAACCGTTGGGCCGGTAACTACAGCCTCATACAACAGCTCTTAGTTAAGAAGGAATATATTATCGTGCAGGTGGATTCGCGTGGCAGTAACGGTTATGGTCGGGCATTCCGTGAAGAATTCCTGCTTGGCTTTGCCGATCAGGACATTGAGGATTATGCAAGTTCCGTTGCTTATATGGAGTCGCTGGATTATGTCGATCCTGACCGCATCGGTATCTGGGGTAGCAGTTATGGTGGCACACTCTCCGTTTATTCTTTATTGATGAAGCCGGGCTTATTCCAGGTGGGTGTTGCTGCAGCAGCTGCTGTCGACCCGGACTTCTTTGGTACAGATGACGTTGCGATTGTTCGTAGCCCACAGACACACCCTGAGATCTTCGAAAGAAAAGCGCTCAAGTATGCAGGCAATTTGAAGGACAAACTCCTGTTTATCCACGGCATTCAGGACCATGTTGTACCCTTCAAGACAACGGCAGTTTTAGCTGAAGAACTGATTAAACAAGGCAAGGACTTCGACTTTGCATTTGCACCAGGTGCAACGCATGCGTGGAGCCGCGAGCAGTATTATAATCGCTACTTGTTTGGTAAGCTCATAGAATACTTTGACCGACACCTAGGCGAGCCCTCTAAGTAGCTATTGGCAGCTAGCTGTCTTGTTGCAAGGTGTTAAGGAAAGATTACCTAGATTTGAAAGTCCAGAAGCACGAGACTGGTCATTAGCTTTAATGGGCAGAAACATTATTAAATTAAAAAGAATGAATAATATTTTTCAAAAAATAGCGGTAATACTCATAATTACATCTCTATTTAGTTGCAAAAAAGATGTTATTAACAAGTCTCATGATGAGGAATATCACTTAAAAATTCTATATGGAAATATAGAAAACTACACTGGCAATGATGGTCAATGGCTCAATATCTATCAAGCTGAAGCAAATGAACCAACGCCTGTTTATATATGGGCGCATGGTAATGGACATACCTACATGGACGCCCATGAAAAATACGAACCATTTATTACCACTTTGCTAGAAAATGGAATTTCTATCATCAGTTGGGAATCCATAAAACAAATGGATGAATCTAATATTTTGGACATATTAGATGATGCTGACTTAATGTTTGAATGGGTTAAGAGTAATGCAAAAACCTATAATTTAGATTTGTCAAATATTATCATTGGTGGCCATTCACGAGGGACAATTGCAAGCTGGAGGTTAGCACATAGCGGTGCTTCTGGTATTAAAGGAATCTATCATGGAGATGCAGCTGGCAATCTTGATGATGTAAATGATTTTGCTGGTAATTTAGTAACCATCAATTCTCCACCTATAAGAATGTCTTATACACAGAATAAAATCAATAATGACGGACAGCATGACCCTAATGAAGGACAAAAGATAATAGACATTTATAGAGATTTAGGCTTCAATGAAGAAGATTCAAGGTTACTCGAGAACCAAGGATATCCTTCTATGTCAGAGCTTGGCTTTTACAATAACCTTCTCCCATTTTGTCTATATGTTCTTGAATAAAAAGCCTGAAATAAAGTATGAGCAATAATACGCGCTGTCGGTCGAACTACACTTATACAATCGTTGTATTTAATTCCTGTCTTATAATTTATCTGCTAGCAAATTGACAGAAATTAGTAATTTCAATCATTAATTTAACAACTGCTAAAATCATTTGTTACTCTGATTGAATATAAAACGAGTTGAAGAATTGCATATAACTTGCTTGAGGGCTCATTTTATAGCAAATTTTTATGAGGCCAGCTATTCGTGCTTTCAATTCAAACAATATTACCTAGATTTGAGAGCCCAGAGGCAAGAGACTGGTGAATTACTTTCTTTATCAGAAACATTATTAAATTAAAAAGAATAAAGCATGAATAAAATAAGAATCATTGGTTTAATTATGTTAATAATTGGTATTCTTTTGCAGTTTCCCTTCAAAAATGAGGGGACGGATTTCATTTCAGGTGTCTTACTTGGAGCAGGAATCTCATTGCTGGTGACAGGTAAAATTAGGTCAAAAAACAGATCCGTTAGTTAGTTTACTTTTCCTCTTAAAAACCTTTTTATTGTAGTAGAATGATAATAAACGAAATTCTAACAAAGTATTCTATAGATAATACTTTGTTTCGTTATTTCAAATGATCACTACAACCCTAGCTCTTTTACTTTTACAGCTTTTTAATTATATCAAATATTGCTGGTAATTGATATTTAACAGGTCAAGAGTGAACAATAGAGCTAAATAAACCTAGCAACACATTAAAAGCTATTGCCTTATTTTAGCTACCATCTTTCTATTAGAATATCCCAAAGTAAGTTACTCCTTCAGACTGAAATACGACAATAAAAAAAGCCGAATCAAATGAATTGATCCGGCTTTTTACATTTAAACTTAATCTATTCTTTAAGCTTCTACTTGTTTCTTTTTACTACCTTTTGCTAAATCCAATACTACTGGAGTTGCAATAAAGATTGACGAATAAGTACCCACTAAAATACCTACTAATAAAGCGAAAGAGAATCCTCTTAATACCTCACCACCAAAGATGAATAAGATTAAGATTACAACCAATGTAGTGATGGAAGTCATTAAGGTTCTACTGATCGTATTGTTAATCGCCATATTGAAAGTTTCCACATTAGAAGCTTTTGACTTAACACCTAATGTCTCTCTAATTCTATCGAATACCACCACGGTATCGTTAATAGAGTAACCAATAACGGTTAAGATTGCCGCAATAAATACCTGATCGATTTCGAATGAAAAACCTAATAATTTAGCAATCGCAAAGGCAGATAATACAAATAATGTATCGTGGAATAAGGCAACAACAGCACCTAAACCAAACTGCCATCTTCTAAATCTGATTAAGATATAGATAAAGATTGCGATTAAGGCAAATATTACAGATTCCTGTGATGAGTTTCTGATATCATCCGCAATAGTAGCCCCTACTTTTGATGAACCACTGATGGTGAAATCATTATCTCCCATTGCTGACTCAGTCTCAACATAGCTCATTCCAGTTGCTTGAGCGATACCATCAATGATTTTTGATTTCACTTCATTATCCGCTTCAGTAGATTCTTCATTTACTAAATAAGAAGTAGTCACTTTTAAGATGTTGTTCGCACCATAAGTTTTCACTTCAGTACCTGCATCTTCTAAAGTACCATCTAATGCTACTTTAAGGCTAGTAGTCTCCACTTGGTCAGCAAATCTTACAACATAAGAACGACCCCCTGTGAAGTCAACACCGAATGTTAAACCTTTCGTAACCATTAAAACAACACCAATCACGATTACAATACCAGAACCGATATAGGCCATTTTTCTCTTGCTCATAAAGTTAGCAGAGATGTTGGTTAATAAGTTTTTAGAGAATGGAGTAGCGAAAGAAATCTTAGACTGATCACCTTTTTTGCTCATCCAGCTCACAATTACTCTTGTAATAAATACCGCTGAGAAGAATGAACATGCAATACCAATCATTAAAGTAATAGCAAATCCTTTAACAGGACCCTGGCCTAACCAGTATAAAATAGCACCCGTTAAGAAGGTAGTTACGTTCGCATCCACAATTGAGCTATAGGCTTTAGAGTAACCCGCTGATATCGCTTTTAATAAAGGAGATCCTCCTCTCATTTCTTCTCTGATACGTTCGAAAATTAGCACGTTCGCATCAATTGACATACCAATTGTTAACACAATACCGGCAATACCTGGTAAGGTTAAAGCAGCATTTAATTGTGCTAAAATTCCTAAGATAAAGAAGATGTTAAATACTAAGGCAATGTTGGCAATTAAACCACCTTTAGCGTAGTAGGCTACCATGAAAATCAATACCATAGCTAAACCCGCTACAATAGAGATGATACCTTGTGCTCTTGCTTCTTTTCCTAAAGTTGGACCAATGATAGCTTCTTCAACAATTCTAGTTGGCGCTGGTAATGAACCTGCTTTTAAGATATTCGCTAAATCTTTAGCTTCTTCAATAGTGAAGTTACCTTCAATGATAGATTTACCATTAGGAATTTCAACATTCACATTTGGAGCAGAATACACATAATTATCTAAAACTATTGCAATTCTTTTATTGATGTTTTCTCTGGTAATTTTCGCCCATTTTCTAGCGCCCGTAGCATCCATGCTCATGTCTACGGCAGGCTGACCCACTTGATCAAAAGTTTGTCTTGCATCATTAATAACCTCACCCGTTAACATGGCTTGGTTATTTCTTAAAGTTCTTACTACATAAAGTTCTAATAACTCAGTACCATCATCTAACTTTCTTGGCTTAACATCCCAAATTAATCTTGTGTTTCTTGGAAATAAAGCTTGAACATCTTCTCTTTGGATAATGTCATTAATTTTAGCTGTATCGGTAACTTCATATACTAAACCATATTGGCTTCTAATTAAGCTGAATAATGGAGATACATTTTGAGCATTTTCTAATGAATCAAGACTTGCATCCGTTGAATCACCCTCAGCAACTGCTGTAGTATCAGTTTCATCTTCTGATAATAAATCTGCTAAATCCGCACTTTCCTCTTCAGAAACATCTGTTGCATCCTCCGAAACTAATTCATTGCTCTGCTTAGCTTTTTGTTCTTCTACTATTAATTCATTAGCCGCACCTAAAGCATCAGAAACCTCATTTACTTCAACAACTTGTAAGAATTCAAGCTTAGCAACCCCTTGTAATAATTTTCTAACTCTTTCTGGGTTATCTACACCTGGAAGCTCGATTTGAATTCTTCCTGTATTTTCTAATTTCTGAATATTCGGCTGTGATGTACCAAATCTATCAATCCTAGTTCTTAAGATTTCAAAAGAACGATCAATAGCATCATCCACTTCTGAACGAATAATTCTCATTACTTCGCTGTCTTCTGTTTGGAAGCTAATTCTCTCTCTGTTCGCTGAAGTAGCAAAGAATTCGCTTAACTTTTTATCAGGATATTCTTCCTGGAAAGCCTGATAGAATAAATCTACAAAACTGTTTTGGCTAGTTTTTTGTCTTTCTTTAGCTGTTTCTAAAGCCTGATTAAAACCCTCATCTTCATTATTACCACTTAAACCTTTGATGATATCAACTGGTGATACCTCAAGAGTAACGTGCATACCACCTTGTAAATCAAGACCAAGATTTAACTCCATGTCCTGCACTTCTTTGTAGGTAAACTCAGCTCCTAAAAGATTATAAACGGGTACATTGTATACAGAATCTAAATATTCTTGTCTTTGAGAATAATTAATATTTCCTTCTTGATCTGTAGCATAAGCTGTGGCATCATCTTTAATGCCGTTCGACACAAAAGTGAATGACAAATAATAGATACATAATAATGTAACTATTACAGTCATAAACACTATAAATCCTCTGTTCTTCATGTTTATTGTATTATTAAATTAAGTTTCGAAATCATATTTTAACATAAATATGACTTCATATTGATTAGTAAATTGAATTAAATTTTAAGTAATTGTTCAGATCGGAATAGATCTGTTTATTGTGAAAAAAGCTAATGCTTAGGGTGCATTAGGCGATATGATGAGTTGAAAAAGCGTATGAAAGTAATTATGATAAGCTTTTTCAACATATTCCATCAAAGAAAAATCGATCTTTTCCGGAACGCTTATTTCATTCAATAAATCAAATGAATGAAATAAGTTAAACTGCATAGCAGGAAGCAATAAATCATAAGCCATAATCTGATATTCAGCTTCTGGCTTTTCCTGATCACTTTGCTCTGTTCTTTCTACAGTATCATTAGCATCCACAACATACGGCTGCTGAAAAAACATCAGCAAAGCCATTGCAAGTCCAAATAATAGACTGGCCGACTTCTTAATTGATTGTATGTTATTTGTTCTTTTCATTCTTAGGAATGCAAAAGTAATTAAAAATGCTGAATTTCAATATTTTTATTAAAATCAAATGAATTTATCAGGGAAAGTTAACTACCGCTTTAAAATAATGCGGAAGGTAGTTCCTCTATTCACTACAGATTCTTTTACAAAAATTTTACCGTTGTGATAATTTTCAATGATTCGTTTTGCTAGTGTAAGTCCAAGTCCCCATCCTCTCTTCTTAGTTGAAAAACCGGGCTGGAAAATCTCTTTTATCTTACTAGAAGGAATTCCTTTTCCAGTGTCTTTAATATCTATCAAAGCATCTCCATATTTCCCTTCTTTCAAGATAATGGTTATTTCACCTTCTCCACTCATAGCATCAATTGCATTTTTACATAGGTTTTCAATCACCCAATCGAATAGCGGTTTATTTATATCTGCTGAGATGACATCGTCTTTACAGATAAAATCGATAAAAACTTTCTTTGAAGTTCTTTTTTGAAGATAATTTACAGTAGCCTTAATAAGCTTTGAAATATTTTCGTCTCTTAAAACTGGAACTGATCCAATACTTGAAAAGCGTGAGGTGATCAGCTCGAGCTTACTAATATCTTTCTCTAATTCCTTAGTCACCTCTTTATCTTTGAGATCATCATCAATTTTCATGATCTCCAACCAAGCCATTAATGAAGATAGTGGCGTTCCTAATTGATGAGCGGTTTCTTTTGCCAGCCCAACCCAAACCTGATTCTGCTCTGCTTTACGGGAATATGAAAACGAAACATATCCAAAAAAGACAAAGGCTGCGATTACTGATAATTGAATATAAGGATAGTAGCGAAGTCTATAAATCAAATCAGAGTTTCTGTAATATATGTACTGATAACTACTGGGGTCATCCGGATCAGTACCAGAAATGGCAATGGGTTCATACTCTTGCTCCATGATCTTCAATTCCTTTTTAAGGATTTTAGCCATGGCTTCTTGGTCATTTTTGCTGCTATCTACCTCTATATTCCTAAAAATACTGGGATTCCCATTGGCATCTACCACAATTACAGGAATTGAGTTATTGGGCGTTACTATTTCCTGAAATATAAAAATTAGGTTCTCACTATTATCTGAATCACTGGTATAGGCAAGTGTATTGGCAAAAAGTTCAATATATCGCTCTTCTCTTTCTTTCAATTCTTCTACTATACTATTGGTATATAATACAGAAGCAAAACCAATAATAAGTGAAAATGCTAAGGCAATCCATTTTAGAGCGGCTTTGCTCTGATAAAAGGAAGATGCATTTCCCATGAAAGGATTTTCCGAAGGATTAACCATTACTATTATTCATTCACTGTTATGCTATAACGAATAACGCAAAAGTTTTTCATTATTACCTACTCTAAAATAATTTATCAGCAATATAAAGCCTTCTCTACAGTTACAACAGTAACAATTATATCAATTAATCGATTATTAGTATATGGAAGACATTGTTCAGATAGAATTATTTGGAATTAGAATTGATGAGCCAATCGTTACACTCACAGACTTGCTCGTTAGCTTTTTATGCTTTTTATATTTTTTCAAAATGCAGCAAGAAAATAGAAAAGAGAAGGTATACCTCTATTTTAAATATTACTTTTTAATTATGGGACTTGCCACCACATTTGGTGGATTGATTGGTCATGCTTTTTATTATGAATTTAGTAGAGCCTGGAAATTGGTAGGCTGGATAATAAGTATGTTCGCTATAATGCTAATTGAAAGAGGAGCTATTGAACATACTAGAATAGTACTCAATAAGAAATATGTGAAAATACTGGGGGTAGTTAATATAATAGAGTTTCTAATTTTCTTGGGCCTTGTTTTTTATACCCTAGATTTCTTTTACGTCCAATTACATTCTGGCTACGGATTAATGTTTGTTGTGCTTGTAATTGAATTCATGTTATTCTTGAAAACTAAAAATCTCTCCACTCAATATATTATGGCAGGTTTAGGGTTTGCGGCACTTTCAGCATTAGTTTTTGCAACTGAATTTAGCATTCACAGATGGTTTAATTATTTATCGATAAGTCATACACTCATGGCCGTTGCTACTGTTTTTATTTACGGGGGAGTGAAAAGAATCGAGATAAAAGAAGAACACCCTAAAGAATACGCTTAATTTTTGAGCATAAAAAAAGCCCGCCATTCTCCAATGGCGAGCCCTACTATGGAAACGACTAATTGAATACTAAATTAAAGAGCGATTACTTGTTTAAAGTTTCTATCGCTGGTTTGAACTAGAAATTGATAATTTCCTTTTTCTAATGATGAAAGGTCATATCTTTTCTCTATTTCAAGGTTTTTATCTAAATCTTCTTTGTAAACCACGTTGCCTTTGTTATTGATAATCAATATAGAAGCTGGTTTTGAATTCAGATTTAGAAAATTAAAATCTACAATACCATTTTCATTTGCCTTAATAAATGGCTTATAAATAGTGTTGAAACTCTCTTTATCGACAGTTACGTTATCATAAGTAACTTTAATAGGTAAAATTTCTATGTTTAAAGCGTTTTCTAACTCAATCATATATTGACCAGACTCTAAATGCTTTAAATCAAAGTTTTTAAGAATTCCATTTTCGTTCTTCACAGTCTCACTGTAAATCACTTTACCAAATTGATTTTTTAACTTAATATTTGTAAAGTCAGATTCACCAGAGGTTACTCTTAAAGTGATCAATTTATTTTCCTTAGTTGTAAGTTTCACAAATGGGAAACCATCGGCAAAGCTCATTAAGGGTAATGCCATCATGAAGAAAGCGAAGACCGTTTTTTGAATGTTTAAATTTTTCATAAGCTTTTTGTTTAATTGTACATTACAAATGTAGGGCACTTTTTTGCAAGCAACTATGTTGAAATTTTCCAATATCTATACTATATTAACCATATAGTGTTATTAAATTGTTAATAAGAGGTAAAATCTAACAACATTATTGATACTAGAGCGTTTAAAACCCAATTATGCAATTTTACAAACCAACTCTTGAGCAGATCGAGCCAACCTTTGGTAGTTCGGTTTTAGTTAGAAAATTTGAGGAATCTAAACCTAATAAAGATCCCTTTTGGCATTTTCATCCTGAAATAGAATTAGTTTATGTTAAAGGAGGAAATGGTAAAAGGCATATAGGCAATCATATCTCCTATTATCAAGATGGTGATTTGATGTTAATAGGATCAAACCTTCCTCATTATGGCTTCACAGATAGGTTGACAGGAAATGAATCGGAAACTATTATTCAAATGAAAGAAGATTTCCCTGGTCCTACTTTTCTGAGTTTACCTGAAATACAACCTATCAAACAGTTAATAGAAACTGCAAAACTTGGAATTGTATTCAAAAATGAAACTAAGAATAGAATCGGTAGTAGAATTGAAAGTTTAGTTGAAAAACCTCCATTTGAAAGATTAATCGAGGTGATTCAGATTTTAAAAGAATTATCAGAGGTAAAGGACTACTATTTACTAAACTCAGAAGCTGTATCTATTGAAGCAAAGGCTGTAGATCAGCAAAGAGTAAATTTAATTTATGATTATGTAAGAGATAATTTTAAGAAATCGATCGCCCTGGAAGAAATAGCAAAGGAAGCTGCTATGACAGTTCCAGCATTTTGTCGTTATTTCAAAAAAATCTCTAATAAAACCTTTACTCACTTTGTAAATGAACATAGAGTGGTTCATGCTTCAAAGTTATTATCAGAAGGAAATTTGAATATAACTGATATCTGCTATGCATGTGGATTTAATAACATATCACACTTTAATAGACAGTTTAAAGAAGTAACAGGTAAGAGTCCTTCAGAATACAGAAAGGAAATAAAAAGGGTAGTACGCTAAATCTAAAAATAAGTAAAACACTTTTCTTTATATAAATTTATCCTATAAATCAGCATCAACTCATGCGTATCATTAGTATAGTTTCTGATATTTGAAAGTGTGTTATCATAAGCATAACCAAAAGTAAAGTTCTCATTTACCGTAATAGAACACATCATGGATAATGCATCACCACTTCTATAAGAAAGACCAACATTCAAAATATCTTGTAAGATAGCATTTGCATTAATATCAAAACCTATGGGAGCATTTTCCTGTACTCTGACCATAGCAGAGGGATAAAAAATCACATCTTTATTTATGGGAAATAAGTAACCACCGGTAAGAAAATAATAGCGTGCCTCCTGAGCATTTGTTAAGCCACTGCCTGTTCTTAGCACTCTATTTTCAACTATATAAGGAGAAGAAAGCCCAATAAAACCATTTTTGTTACTGTAAAATAACCCAACTCCAAAATTAGGATTAAAGCTATTTTGAAAAGTGGAAAAAACCACATCGTTTTGACTTTGGAGATTTAATTCTTGAAAGTTGGAGTTTAATTGATTGAAACCACCTTGAATCCCTGCCGCTAATGTTCCCGTTTGAAATTCAATTGAAAATGAATAAACACCAAAAAGTGCCATACTTTTATGTACTCCAATTGACTCATCAACAAAGGTTAATCCAAATCCGGAATGTTTATCTTTAATACCAGTATGCACAGATGCTATATTACTAACAGGGGCTCCTTCTAAATTCACCCATTGGTTTCTGTGTAGTAGATTTACTGTTAAATCGTTTTTATGTCCAGCATAAGCTGGGTTAATAATCAACTGATTAAAGCGATATTGAGATAAAACACTCTTCTGCTGACTGAAAGCAGTTGAAGCAATTGTAAATAATATTATTGTGATTAATATTTTCCTCATCTAAATAATTCTAAATATCCAGTTACTGCTTCTGATCCATCATTTTTATCAATGACGTAGAAATATGTCCCATCAGGCAAAATCTTTTCGCCTGCATAAATTCCTCTATTTCCAAAACCACTAAATGTATTGGAACTATTATCATAGCCTTCAGTAGAGAAGACTAATGCACCTGCTCTATTATAAATTTGAACTCTGTTTCCTTCAAAATTTGAAATACAGCCAATCTCCCAAACATCATTCTCACCATCATTATTAGGTGAAATACCATTGAATACGTTGATCTCTGCAGGAACCGAGAACTCTCTGGTGTATTCACAACCATTGCTTCCGATTACTGTAACTGAGTAATTACCAGCAGTAAACTCATCAAATGATTCGCCATAAGCTGTACCATAAGGCGTATCCCATTCGATAGACCTATATTCATATTCATCATTAATAGTAATAGTAGCTAATCCATTATATTCACCACATAATTCTGGCTCAATGCTTAAGCTAATTTCTGGCGCCACTCTCCCATCTTCAATTTCAACTAAAGTTGGTTCCGAAACACAACCTGAAACTGTATCGGTAGCTATAACATAGTAGGTTCCGACTCCTAATTCATTAACATCAGGGGCTAAGAATTCTGCTGAATCGGACACCTCACCAAAATACCATCTATATTCATAATTTGGATTAAGGTCAGATGCAGAGATTTCTGCAGCACCGTTTGGCTCCTCACAACTATCAAATAAAGCTGTTATTTCTACTTCTGGCGATGGCACAACCGTTAAATCTTCTGTAATCGTGATATTAGATTCCCAAATACAGTTTGTTGTGGTATTCCTATAGCTTATAGTATACTCAGTCGCTGCCAATTCTGAATTAATTCTTCCACTATACTCTTCTCCTCCATTTGGATATGATTCTGATCTAAACCATAGCACTTCAAATCTGGAAGTTACGAATGCTGTATCCGCTGGATCTTCTTCATCTACATAATATATTATGGCTTCAGCTACTCCGTTCACTTTATCCGGATCGCAATAGGTGTTCGGACTAATTTGATTTAACTTCAACTGAGGTACCTCAATCAATTCTTCAATTGAGAAGTTAATGATTTCTGAAGTACAAGCTGGAGCATCCAGATCGATGGCTTCAACTGTATAATCCCCAACCGGTATATCTCTTAACCATGGACCTGTAAAATCTGCTTGACTTTTTACGCTGTTCCCCTCATACCAGTTAAATTGGAAATTACCCTCCATATTGTAAATCTGAGCATAGGCTGCACCATTTGGACTACCACAATTAGTAACTGGAGCCGTAGTCAGAGATATCTTAGGTAATTCTGGAGAAAACTCAACATAAAATTGGGCAGTAGACGAACAGTTTGTTAAGGTGCTATATACTTCAACTGAATAATAGCCACTATCTAAAGCATTAATTCTGTTTGCATTACCAATTTCAGTGGCAGATACCTCTATTGGTAAATCTCCTTGATACCAGGTAAAAATATAGCCATCCGTTTGCCCCCCATCAGCTGAAACTTCCAAGAAACCATCGGGTGTGTTAGGATCACAATCAGTATTAGGTTTGGCATCTAATAACTCAATAGCCGGGCTTGTTGCTGTAAAAGGAATTTCAACTTCAATCGGTTGTTCCGTGATACAGCTTGTAGCTGAATTGGTGATCATCACATAATAAGTTCCCGCTGGTTGAGCAGTAATGGTTTCAGTAGTTTCTCCACTAATTAAACCATTAGCATCAAAGCTTTCATAATACCACTCATAAGTGAAATCGCTTGGTAGCCCAGGACTTAATGAAGCCACCGTGATTGCTCCTGAATCGAAACAATCTGATTGTGGAGTAATATCAAACGTGACATCTTTCGCAACATCTATTGTTAAGTCTTCCAATAAATAAAAAGATTCAATGCTAGAACATGCTTGTCCAGGAGCAGTGTTATCTGTAACACGTACCGTATAATTACCTGCCGATAATCCGCTTATGGTTTCTCCAGAAGCTCCAGAAATTTGTGAAGCTGGTACTGGACTTGATGTATTATCTAAACCTATAAACCATTCATAAGTAAAATCAGCAAGAGGCTCACCATTTACTGAAGCGCTTATGCTTCCGTTGGGATTAGCTGGGTCGCAACTTGAATTAGGTGCATTTTCGACAATTACTATATCAGGTCTTATTGCAGCATCTAACACTTCAACTCTCACAATATTTGATATACATGTTGATCCCGGATTTTCACCAGCATTTCTAATCGCCTCAACATAATATTCTCCGGGAGATAGGTTTAATAATGTATTCGTTATTTCTCCAGATATCTCATTTCCACTGGTATAATTGGCTTCTCCGTTATACCATCTAAAAGTATAATTATTAATAGCACTAGGATCAATACTGTTTACCGTAATACTTCCACTTGGAGTACAATTAGTAGCATCCGTTACAGATATATCAGCTCTGCGAAGAATAATAGGTTGC
>NZ_CP129969.1 GCF_030503875.2 Marivirga arenosa
ATATTGCTTATGAATTCATGGAACATGGCTTCTCCGTAATCAACAAATATTCAAAAGCTCACTTACAACGTTATCAAGACCAGCTGGTACCCAAAACACTATGCTTAGATGACCTAGGACTTGAATCCACTATCAAACACTTTGGTAACGAAACCAACACCATAGCTGAAATCCTCCTAAACCGTTACCACCTTTTCACCACCAGAGCATGATCACCCACGCCACTACAAACTTAATTCCTACTGAATTAGAAAACCTCTATGGAAATAGAGTTAGGTCGAGAATGAGAGAAATGTTTAATTTGATTGCATTCCATTCTACTGATAAAAGAGCTTAACTTAATATTCAACAATTTTTCTTAATTATGTAGTGTAAATAAAGTAATGTAATTTTAGCGTCAGAAATTCTTTATTTTATGGAATTGTTATATACCATTAAGATAGTGCAATGAAACAGTATCGTGGAATTTTAGGAATTGTAAGTTTTATAGCCTGCTATAGGTTTGTTGACGTATTTGTCTCAATTTTGGCTTCATCGAATCTGAAGAAGAACGATGGATACTAATACTTCTTTCTATACCTCTATACGCTTTTATTCACTTCATTCTTCTTCATAGGTTTGGCTTCAATTATAAAGCTGAATTTACTAAGCCTCAAAGTATTGCTGTAGTTAGTCTCTCTTTAATATTTGGATTGTCATTTTTATTACTAATTCCACTAATATCGTCAGATTTAACTCAATTATAAAAGAAAATGAAAAACTTCAAGACCATTAAAAATTCGAAATTCATAGAACAGCATATGGTTATTCAGCTGGGTTAAATACTAAATTTCTTAATGGTCAGATTAATTACCAGTTTCAGACTCTAGCAAGCGAACCCTTTAAAAAAAACAGTTACCCAACGTTCTTGGTTCACTATTAAATTTTATGATGAAGATGGGTTTTTTATTAATGAAATAGAAATCAGTAACTACACTCGAAATGTTTGATAGTGAAGGTAACGTTACAGGTATTTCAGCTAACTCTAGTGAATACATGAATTCAGGTAATTAACGGTTTTATAAAAGAATTGCTGACTCTGGGGTCTAGTAATAAATAGGATTGAAATGAAGTCATTGGCACTATTTCTAAAAAGCTTAAAGAAAAAAAAAATTCCTATATCTATGCATACTCAACTACTTGACCGATTTGAAAAGCTTCTATCAGATAAAGAAATTGTTTTTGTAAGGACGCTCAGACTTCAACCACCTCTTGAAAATCTTATTTTCAATGCAAAAATTGGTAAAGGATGGTAAAAGACATTATCACCACCCAGTTAAAGAAAAAATCTATTCGCAATGTTGGAGCTATGAAGGAGATTCCTATGCTCTATGGCAGATTACACTCTCAAAAAAGAATGATAAGGGCGAATTCAAAAGACATTTGGGCGTTCGAATAACAACAAAACTTGACAAGTTACAACAAATATCAAATCTCAATAATGGCGATTTTTACTATGGTCAGGTAAATTATTTATGCAAATACCAACTTGAAAAACTACCTAAAGACCTATCTATAATTAAATCATTAAGAGATACGAATTTGAATGAAAATCATCTAAAGACACTTCTGATAAAACGTAAATCATACCATTATGAAAATGAGGTGAGATTCATCCAAATCCTTATTGACAAATTGATACATAAAACTGATAATCGCTTATGCAGATTAAAAATAGAACCAATGAATTTCATCACCTATAGATTTGACCCTGCAATGCCTTATAAGGACTTTAAAAGCAAGAAGGAGGAACTAATTGATAAGTTTGGTTTTAGACCAAAACAAATCACGCAATCAACTTACTTTAAGAAAAATAAATTCGTTATTAAATTATAAAGGCAAATAGTAAATGCTAAAAATGAATATGCATACTGAGCCATTCAAGGGCTTATGCTAGAAATTACAAATACCAGCGCTGTTAGCAACTGGGTCACATACTCATTTCCACTGTGCGTAGTGTTTTATTTTTTCAAGCTTATTATTTCTTGCGTAGGTAGCTTTTTTGACATCGTGAAATTTACTCCAAACCTTTCTCTGTATTGTCGAATTATTGTGTCATCCTTGTTTATTTCTTTCATAACGTGATTTGCCTTGTTCAGATAACTGATAAAATTACCCCAATCGTAATGTTTAGAAGGACTATAACCAGTTGCACTGTTCTCATCTGGTAACCACTTTAGCCGTCTTTGCGAACCTAAATGTGTAAATCTCTTATATAGTCGCGTTTCAAAAAAGTGAGTCAGAGGGTATGTGAGCTGATTTTGCAAAATGAACACCCCTTCTAAATGACCTTTTCATAGTTCTATAAAATTTCAAAAACCTATGTTTTTACTCTGATTTTTGAGCCGTCATACATGAACCCCAAATATTCTAATTGTTTGTTAGGATTTAATATCTCATTTTTTATTAAACCGCCTTTAAATTCTGTGTTTTTGTTTAACTCATATCTGTAGATATTGATTTTTTGGTTGAATGTCAAGATTTGCTTCGACTTCAATTTCTTTTTGAGAATTAATTGATAAAAGTGCTTCCATCTTTCTGGTCGCAAATTATTCTCAAGTCGTCACTATCTGCTCTTTTTGGTAATATGCGTTTCTTGATGTTGTCTCTGAATAAACTTTTTCATCAAAGTCTAACATATAAATATTTGCTAGTGTTGCACTTATTGGTGTGCCCTGTGGTATTCCTTTCTTTTCTTCTTTATTCAGTTTTTTTCGAATACCCTGTTTATATGGCTTGTCCGCTCTTATTAAATCAGTAGCTTCTTCAAAGAACTCATTCTTATCACAAAATGCGACTACATTTTCGTGTCGCATATTGTAAATTTCACTAACCTTTTTTTACGCTTGAGTTCTTTTTGAGAAGTATCATTTGGTAAAAATCTTTCAATTATAAGTTTATGCTGAAACCTTTTAAATAATTCGTTTTCATTTACATATTTGTTATCCACCAAAATTTTAAAACTGTATAATGGTCATCTGGTAAATTAGTGGAATTCAAAACTCGTTTCCATTGACGATGTAAGATCCGATGGTCTAAATTGTCAAAGAATGCAGTAACATCAGCAACTATAATTGATAGTTTTCGATGTTTGTTGTTTTCTACAAATTCAAAAGACTCAAACGCAAATTCGATATTGGATTTATTTCCGCTTTTACCATTTCCAATTGGTATTTTTCTGTAAGCAACAGCGACAGAGCCATAAGGCTTATTCTCTAAATATTCTTCATAGGCTTTTGTTAGAAGATGGCTGTAATAGCTATAAATATTAGAATCTAAATGGGTTGGAAAGTAAATATGACGTTCTTTTTTATCACTAACTGTACGTTGCCTTTTACCACTGCTGTTTTTTGGCGCATTTTCAGTGGGTCTATATTTTCTTTTGACTTAAAGTTCTGTGCAACAGAGGTACAAACTTGTGATTGGCAATATTCTCAGGATTTTCAATATAGTCTTTTAACCAACCTTTGTCTTTTTTTGCTTGTTAGTGGTTTACCAATGTGCGGATACTTTTTGAATTTAAGCCATTCATCATTCATAGGCATATATTAGTTAAAAAAAGGATTGAGGTTGGTCGTGGCTTACTTTTCGATAGATACAATCCTGAAGTTGCTTTTCACTTTCGCTATAGGCAACGCCACTCATTGATAGAATAGAGTTCGTATCTTTACTAACACCATCAATTATGAAAGTATTCGCAGAAATAGAAACTAAGACAGTTCATCTCGCATTCCTCACAATGCATCTTGTAATAACATTGATAAAGATTTGCAAGATTGGAATCTCTCTTCACACGTCAGCCAAAGTCTGCGTGTGGGACACTAATGTGCACTTTACATAAAACGTACCTATCAGTCTTGACCCAACTCTCAACCATTATCATCAAGTTGTCACAAATCATTCCAATGTTAAAATTGTGACGAAATCAGTTTGATTTATTGCAATTTATGCCATTTTGGCATTATTACTTGCAGTTTCTAAGGAATCTTAATGAATTGTCGAGTTTTATCAATCCCTATTTAGTTTTCACATTGAGTACAACATCCCTGTTTTAATTCTTTCTTCCTATTAATTTTTGCCATTCCTTTATATTAAAATCTATTTTTCTGCCATACATTTTAATAAAATTTAGCCCTTAATGATTATTTATCATAAAATTGACAACTTCATATTTTCGTTATTCAATATCCAGTCTGAAGATGAAGGAAAACTCATAGAGGCTGCCAAGCAATTTTATTCCTTCCAAGGCATGGAACCAACCGTTTCTATTTCTGAAGGCCTACTCAAAATAGAACTTAATGAAAAAGCTTCAAATCAGGCTAATCAGGAGTTTCGAAAGGTATTGGATTTATGCAATAGCCGTCAATTTGAAGCAGCAAAGCCACTAATAGAGTCCATTATAAAGGATTCACCTCAAGTTTCAGAATTCCATAGAGTCTATGGCCAAATCCTATCTGAATTGGGCGATAACCAAGAAGAAGCACAAAACGAGTTGATTGACGCTTTAAAATGGGATCCAAATAATGAATGGGCATTACTCATGATGGGCAATATTTTAGTCAAAGAGAAAAATGATATTGATGGAGCCCTGAAATACTATGACCAAATTCTTGAGACCAATCCAGAAGAAAACATCACGCTTAATAATATTGGTGCAGTAACCGCACTATGAACCAAGGCAGATTCTTGGGAGAAGACTAAAAATACTTTCAAAAATCAATAGAAATCCAGCCTGAGTTCCCTAACCCTTACTATGCATTGGGCAGATGTAACCGAGCACTCAAGCAACATTCAAAAGCTTTTGATTTAGCAATTACCGCAGCTAAAAAGAATAATCAGCGAGATGAGATTTATACAAGCTCGCTTCAATTAGCTTTAGATTCTGCCACAGCCATTCGTGAAGAAAGGGATGAATTCGAAACAGTAGAGGATTATAAACTGCGATTGCAAGATAGAGCAGGTATCGAAATTAGAATTGAGGATGATATCAGCATCCAAACGGCAGCTAAATTGGAAATTGATGAGAAATACAAACGAGGCTACCATTTAGTCAAGTTCAATCCCAAGCATTCAAATGTCGAGCATTTAATTATGCACGAGCTGGTGCATTTGGAGTTTATTTTGGACGCTCGTGACAACGGTGAGAACTTCCTTTTCACCTCCTCTCAAGAGCATAAATCCAAGTTCGATAAGTCTTTTGCCAAATATCGAGTTAAACTTATTAAAAATGGGCTTGCGCCCGAAAAGGCAGATAACTTCCTTACCTCTTTGTTTGATGGGCTCAATGGACAATTATATAATACACCCATTGACATCTTCATTGAAGATCTCCTATACAAAAGACATCCAAATTTAAGACCAACCCAATTCCTTTCAATCTTCAATATTGTTAAGGATGGTATCAAAGCCACTACTTCAAAAGATAATTGTCAATCTAACCCCTGCAAAAGTGGTTTCCGTTTCCAAAATTTTAAACTTGGTCAATGCCTTTCATTTTAAAGACCTATTCGGGGTAGATTTAATTCAACTTTCAAAGCTACTCCTTTAGAGAAAAAGCAAGCCGAAGAATTTTTTGAAGAGTTCAGTGAATATAGGCAAGACAAACAACCAGGGGAAGAATATGAAATCATTCAACATTGGGCGGAAGATCTAGAAATTGATACTTACTTCGAATTAAAAGATGAAAAGAAAGTTTACAAATCTCAATCAGCAAAAGTAAATTCTCCTGAAGATGTATTGGAATCAATTGAGAAAGATCCTTACGGATTAGATCAAAAGAATCCTGATAATGAAGCAGAGATGAAAACATTCATCGAAACTCATTCCAAAGGAGATGTGAACGTCGGTGGCCATGTACATGGTGGAAGCTTTAAAATACTTCTCCAATATGCCGCAGGAAGATATTAAAAAAATAGCTTTTGAAATTGCTCATATTGGCATTACTGATTATCAACCCATCAAGTAATTATAAGGTAAGTTCCATTCCGGGTAAATCCTTTTCAGGTTATCACCTTTTAGCATATTATTACACAAGCTGGGCTTTGGCAGTCCGGAAATGCTTTCGCAACTCCAAATGCCATTCGATGAAGAATTCAGACTGGCTACACTACTTAATGAAAATTAATCATGAAACTACCTCCACTCTCCAAATGCTTTCCTAACACCGAATCTTTGGCTGAACTATATGGCGGTTGGTCAGAAGGCCCAATCTTCAAAGTCAGCTTTACAGCTGAAAGCTTTGAGTTGGCAATTGAGAAAACCAACACCTATTTAGCTCAACATGGCTTTAACTATGAACTTCAATTGGAGGACTTTGAGGAAGAAAAATCTATCGATTTTGCAGATTTAACATTTGCCAGAAACATCACTGCAAAAAATCAAATACTTTTAGCCTACCACCAACCACTTGATAATAACCCTTTAGATAATATCTTGGCTTTCCTTAACAGCTTCAGAGAAGAAAGAGACTGGAAGAAGTTCCACACTTCCAAAGACCTATCCCTTGCCATTAATTCCGAAGCAGGCGAATTAGCAGATCTATTCCTTTGGGATCGAGCGGAAAGGGTCAACGAGGAAAAGGTAAAAGACGAATTAGCAGATATTATAACTTATTGCATATATTTAGCAGACAACTACAAAATAGATTTATTGGATGCTATAGTATCCAAAACCATATCAAATTCAGAAAAATACCCTGTGGCCAAATCAAAAGGCTCTGCGAAAAAATATAACGATATATGATTGTATACAAATCAACCAAAAAAGATTTTCTAGTAGATGTGTATGATGCCAATATCAGAGACGTCGGAAGCAGTTAGAAAAAATTGTTTATTAAAGTTGGTGATAGCGAGCTTAATTCATGGGGCAACTCAATTCCTCAGGTCGAAATAATTCTTAGGGATAAGGACATCCCTGATGATGCTTTGGTGGCGATTGAATATAACATTCCCCGAACACAAAACAGATCATTTTATCATCAGTGGCACCGGTGAAAATGGAGAGGATAATGTAATCCTGATTGAATTAAAGCAATGGTCCAAAGCTACGCTTACAGAAAAAGATGCCATCGTAACTACTCGCTTCGCTCATGGCGAAAAAGAAACAGTTCATCCTAGTTATCAAGCTTGGTCATACTCTATGCTTCTCAGAGGGTATAATGCTGCAGTCTATGAAGGAAAGATCAACCTTTTTCCATGTGCCTATCTCCACAATTATAATGATGATGGCATCATATCAAATGAATTCTATAAAGATCATATTACAAACGCTCCGCTTTTTGTGAAGGAAATGATCGGAATTTGTCAAACGCTTTATAAAATATGGCGATAAAAAGGATTTGATTCTAACCATTGAAAATGGAGAATTAAGGCCTTCAAAGAAGCTAGCCAGCAGTTTAGCTTCATTACTTAAGGGTAATAAGGAATTCACTCTAATTGATACGCAAAAGGAAGTATACGAAACCGCAAAAACTTGCGCTATTGCAGCAAAGAACGGCCACAAAAAAGTGCTGATTGTGGAGGGTGGCCCTGGTACTGGAAAATCGGTAATAGCCATTAATTTATTGGTAGAGCTCACTAAAAAAGGGCTTATTACTCAATATGTCACAAAAAATTCAGCTCCTCGCGCAGTTTATGAATCCAAATTAACTGGAACAATTAAAAAAACACAGTTCTCAAATTTATTTTCAGGCTCAGGATCTTATTCTTCTGCCAAACCTAATTCTTACGATGCCCTTATTGTAGATGAGGCTCATCGATTAAATGAGAAATCTGGTCTATATTCCAACTTAGGAGAGAACCAAATCAAAGAAATTATATCATCATCCGTTTTCTCTATTTTCTTTATAGATGAGAAACAAAAAATACACATCAAGGACATAGGTTCTATTGAGCAAATTAAAGCGTGGGCAGAATTGGAAGATGCAGAAGTTCAAGTGATGGAATTAACTTCTCAATTTAGATGCGAAGGTTCTGATGGTTACTTATCATGGCTTAATAATTCCCTTCAAATTAAAACAACGGCAAACAGAATTCTAAATGCAAAAGAATATGACTTTAGAGTTTACGATAATCCCAATGAACTACGTGATGAGATTTTCAAATTAAATAAGGTAGATAATAGTGCTAGGCTTTTGGCTGGTTATTGCTGGGATTGGAACGGTCAGAGAAGGATCCTGATCTGATGGATATTGTGATACCGGAACATAACTTTGAAATGCAGTGGAATCTAAATAAGAATGTCATGCTATGGATGATCAAACCTGATTCAGTATCTGAAATAGGATGTATTCATACATCTCAAGGCTTAGAAGCTGATTACGTAGGTGTAATTATTGGTCCTGACCTAATTGTCAGAAATGGCAAGATTATCACTAACGCATTCGAGCGGTCAGGAATGGATCATTCGATCAGAGGTTTCAAAAAACTTCATAAAGCTGACCCAAAGTCAACAAATTTGTTAATGGATCAAATTATCAAGAACACCTATTACACTCTTATGACAAGGGCAATGAGAGGCTGTTTTATTTATTGCACTGATGAAGAAACATCTGATTATTTTAAAAATTTAATTGAGCATTAAATTAATATAGCCTCGAAAATTCCCCATAGCCATGAAGCTGTCTGGTAGTCTCCGATTTTATAAATGACAATAACCAAAACTTAATAGTCTCAAAGCTTCAGTCAGAATTCTTTAAGCATTTCCGCCAAGATCCCCAGCCAAGTGAAATCAGGTCCTGGAAGGAATCACTGCAAGCAATGAGCAGCATTTGAAAAACTAAAGTTCACCTCTCATGGTGTCCTACTAGAATACCAACTTCCATTAACATCCAAAAGACTCGACTGCCTAATCTGCGGTAAAGACGATAATGGAAAAGAAAATGCAGTTATAATTGAGCTTAAACAATGGTCGGAAACCTTTGATTCAGATTGTGAAAATTCCCTTTCTGTCAATTATGGAGTAGAACTAAAAGAATTATTGCACCCTTCAGTGCAGGTCGGCCAATATGCCGAATATCTTTCCGAAAATCATTCGATTTTCACAAGCAATACCGATATCCCTCTTTTCGCTTGCGCTTATTTACACAACTATGATTACTCATCCACTGACCCTCTCTTCAATAATAAGTTTTCAGATCAGATCTCCAAATACCCTATTTTTTGTAAAAAGGAAGAATCAAATATTAGAGGAATTCTTATTATCTAAACTTTCTAAAGGAGATGGCTTGCCAACTTTGGAGAAAATCCAGGAGGGTAAATATAATCCCCCAAAAAAATTACTCTCTGAAGTCAGTGAAATTTTTAAAAGACCGATCGCCTTATATTCTTCTTGATGAGCAACTGGTCGTTTTCGATAAGGTGAAAACATTAATTAAAAATGCATACCAGACTAATAAGAAAGCAGCCGTTATTGTAAAAGGTGGCCCTGGCACTGGCAAATCTGTCATAGCTTTAAACTTACTTTCTTACTTTTTACACAACAAGTATAAATCACATTACGCCACGGGCTCAAAAGCTTTTACTGAAACTTTCGGAAAATATTTGGAGCAAAGTAAGAAATTTTTTCACCTACTTTAATGAATACAGAAATGCCTATCAAGATGATCTCGATGTACTTATCTGCGATGAAGCGCATCGCATAAGGGAGTCTAGTAACAACAGGTTTCAAAAAAATAATGGAAAAACAATCCCACAATTATATGAAATCTTAAAAGCTTCTAGAGTTACAGTTTTATTTATTGATGATTTTCAAATAGTGCGCCCTGGTGAAATAGGTTCAATCAAATATGTAAAGGAATATGCAGAATCAAAAAATGTCCAAGTCTTTGAATATGAATTGGAATCTCAATTCAGATGCAATGGTTCTGATGGTTTCATCAATTGGCTAAATAACACATTAGGCATCAAAGCCACAGCCAATGTCATTTGGAAAGAAGCGGATCACTCTACTTATGACTTTAGAATTATCGATTCCCCTCAAAAACTAGAACAATTAATTATCAAAAAAAATAAAGAAGGTCATTCTGCCAGAATGGTAGCAGGTTTTTGTTGGCAATGGTCAGATCCTGATCCAAAAACAGGGCAGTTGAAAGAAGATGTTATAATTGGAGACTTTAAAAGATCATGGAACGCAAAAGAATTTTCTAAGAACAAATTAGCCCCTAATATCCCTAAATCCTCATTATGGGCATATAGCAAAAATGGCATTGGCCAAGTAGGTTGTGTTTACACTGCTCAAGGATTCGAATTTGATTATGTAGGTGTGATTTTCGGGAAAGACATGGTCTATGATCTGGATAATGGAACATGGAAAGGACTTCCTGAAAACTCACATGACAGACCTGTAAAAAAAGATAAGGTCAATTACGAAAACTACATTAAGAATACCTATAAGATATTAATGTCACGAGGCATAAAAGGCTGTTATATTCATTTTATAGATAAAGACACAGAACGCTTTTTCAAATCGAGAATGGAATAATACAAATGAATTAAAATGGTCTTAAAAAAGAAATTTATGTTATTTGACTTAATTGATGAAACCTTTGATAAAACAATAAAGACTGATTTACAAAATGACTACCTCAATCAAGTACAAGTATCAAAAAGATGGGCATGTTATAGTGATTATTGTTTTGATGATCCACAAAAGCCAAATGATGTTGTTTGTTTTACTTTAATTCCCTATTTCGATGATTTCCACCAACTATCAGATAAAATTCAAGATTTGGCTAATGTTGATATTAAAAATACAAGAAAGGTCAGAAAAGAATTTACAGAATTTCTAAAAACATATCCTTTAATTAATTTTTCATTTATACTAAATGATAAAAGAAGATTTTGGTAATAATCATGAAGAAAGGAAAAAGACACTCAAAAAAGAATATACCGACCTAAAGAAAAAATATAAAGAATGGCTTAACAATCAACCAGATCAAAAAGAATATTATAGTCAAATTATTAAAAAAATTGACTGTGTTTTACTATCTATTGAGAGGAATAAAAAAATTAAACAAATTATTGGGATGACTTTAGTAACAGCATTAGGTGCATATGTCTCCAACCAGGTAGTTAAAAAACTGGATTTAGATATTTTTGGTTGGTTTTCAGACAGAGATAGTATAAATGAAGTTTGTGATAATTTTTCTATTCAGTTATTTCACACTTATTTACATAATTTTTCAGATGGTAAGCAATTCAAATTTTTAGCTTCTCCAGCAGGAAGCACAGCTAATGCTTTTTATGAACAACTAGTAAGAATTCCAGACTATATATCTGGAACAATTTCTGACTATGATAGGAAACTTAATCAGATCAGTAATGATAAGTTTGACGCAATGCTTACAAACTACATGGCAGGTAATACTCATAATAACTTTGTATTGAAATTATCGACTGATGTTAATGGATTATATTGCTCAAGAATATTAATAGATCTAAAGGAATAAGCCTTCCTAATTAATATCCATTCTGTTAAATTTTAGATGTAAAAAGCGACTGCATCTCGATAATTTGCAAACCAAACAGCCGGTTTTTTTTTCAAAATTAATCATCTAACTTCATAACTATATTTTTAAAATAAAAGAATGAAATATCACAGAGGATACCCACTCAATCAATTTTCTCATAGATTCAAATCAACCTAGAAATAAACGATATAAAACTATACCTTAACTCAAATTCGACCAACATGAAACCTCAACTAACCTTATTTTTAGCATTTCTTGTATTTTCGCTTTCAGCTCAAATCCCGAAGGCTATTATGAAACTACAGCTGGTCTCGATGGTGAAGAACTAAAGGCAGAACTTCATGAAATCATTAACGACCATGAAATTTACACCTACACAAGTTCCAATACCGATACTTGGGACATCGTCGAGCAAACCGATAAAGACCCAGAAGATGGAAGCTATGTAATTGGCTTCTATTCTGGTTTCAAAATGGATGCATCTAAAGAGTACGATAATGGCAATGGCTGGAACGAGAGAACACGTTTGGGCTAAAAGCCGTGGAAGTTTAGGCACAAATAGGGGTCCCGGCACTGATGTTCATAACCTACGAGCTGCAGACATCTCAACTAACTCAGCACGAAACAACCGCAATTTTGACGAAGCAGATGACCAATACATAGATGAATCAGGTCAACACCAAGGAGAAACAGACAGCTACACAAGTTAGTCCGAATGGATATGGGAACCAAGAGACAAAGTTAAGGGAGATGTAGCAAGAATACTTTTCTATATGGCCACTCGCTACGAGGGCACAAACGGAGAACCTGATTTAGAACTAAGAGAAACTACTAAGTAATGACAGCAATGAACCCTACCATGCGCGTCTTTCAGTTTTGCTCAAATGGCATGAAGAAGATCCCGTAGACGAAATAGAAAGAAATAGAAATGATGTCATTTATTCATTCCAGGAAAACCGTAATCCTTTCGTTGACCATCCCGAATTCGTTTCACTCATCTGGGAGGGTGCGGAAGCTGAAGAACCGGAACCAGTCCTATCCACAAAAGAAGAAATCAAAAACAAATTCAAATTCTACCCTAATCCAGTAAAAACAAATTTCACAATTGATGCTCCGAGAGGTACAAAATTCACAGTTATAGATTCAACTGGTAAAGTTATAATTGAAAATAACTCGAAAAGAAAAACTCAAAATAAGATAGCATCATTTAATGCTGGTATCTATACCCTGCTTACTCAATTAAGGATATAGAAATTTCATTTCAACTAATAAAAAGTGAGTGATTTTTTTACTTATTAATTACCTCTTTTTTTTCTATCAAATTAAACACCCTAAATAAAACATATTCGATCAAATACCTTTAAAATATATTATTTTCCTTAATTTAACTACTTATACTCCAAGCATACATTAATTAGTAACAATTTATATCTGCAATATAATTATTATCTGTATCTGGTATGTGCTAAGTAATTGAAGCCAAATAAAAAAACCATGAAAATTAAATTACCCAAAATAGAAAAGCACATCCATACTAATGGCAGTAATTCTATAAAGCAATATTATAAAGAGTCAATTACAGCAAACTTCGAATTTGTTAAAAGCACACCTTTTATAATTTCCTCAAACGAAGAATCATATTTTATCACTAGTAGAATTGATGATGAAATTCCTAATAATTGTAAATACGCTTTACTAGCTTCAAAAAAACCAAAAAAAAAGGATTTCTTATCAAATTCATTAAAATTAAAAAGATGGCTAAAGCATCCTTTATTTAAAGACTTGTCACCTCAAGAAGTTGTTTCTTCATGGAAAAATAACTTTAGGTTTATAAAAGAAGATGTTGAGAACGGAATTAAAGGATTACGGCCTCCCCAAATTGGTGCTCTTTATTCCATATTAGCTCATATCCAAACACCAGAGGAAAAGGGCATTGTAGTTATGCCGACTGGAACAGGTAAAACAGAAACAATGATATCAACCTTAGTAGTTAATGAATGCAAAAAATTATTAGTTGCTGTCCCATCAGATTCATTACGTACTCAGTTATCAGCAAAATTTAGCACCCTTGGATTGATTAGGGATTTTGGGATGGTCAATGATTCTTGTCATAATCCTATAGTAGGGATAATCAATGAGAAATTTGAAAGTGAAGAATATCTTTTAGAGTTTATCACTAAATCAAATGTAGTCATTACAACAATGAGCATTCTTGCAGGTAGTTCCTATGAACATCAAATTGCTTTTTCTAACTCATTTAGTCATTTATTTGTTGATGAGGCTCATCATTCCGAGGCAAGTTCGTGGAAAGAATTTATCAATCATTTTAATAAAGAAAAGGTCTTTCTTTTTACTGCAACTCCGTTTAGAAATGACGGTAAGAATTTAGATGGTAAATTTATTTTTAATTTATCCCTTAAAGAAGCACAAAGACAAGGGTACTATAAACAAATCAACTTCTTACCTATAAGAGAATATGATAAAACTGAAGCAGATAAGAAAATAGCAGTAAAAGCAGTAAATAAATTAAAAGAAGATATTGCTAATGGGTATCCCCATATAATTATGGCAAGATGTGTTTCAAAGAACAGAGCTGTAGAGGTCTTTGAACACTATAGGATATATGAAGATTTAAATCCAATCTTAGTGTACACTGGTATTCCAAATCTGAAAAACAAATTAAAAGCAGTAAAGGAAAAAAAACATAGTATTGTTGTATGTGTAAATATGCTTGGAGAGGGATTTGATCTTCCTGAATTAAAAATTGCTGCTATTCATGATGAAAGGCAAAGTTTACCAATTACTCTTCAATTTGTAGGTAGGTTTACCAGGACATCTTTTAATTCTCTAGGAAATGCTAGCTTTATAACAAATATCGCATACCCTCCAAATTCAGAGAACTCAATAATCTTTATGCCAAAAATGCTGATTGGAATCTTTTGCTTCCAAACATGAGTGAAGGTGCAACAGACAAAGAAATTGATTTCCAAGAATTTTTAGATGGTTTCAATAATCTAGAGGATTCTAAAATACCCTTTCAAAATATAAACCCTGCAATGAGTTCAGTTGTGTTTAAAAATAGTGGAAGAGAATGGTACCCTAATAATTGGAGGCAGGGTATTAGCAACATAGGAACATATCAACATCAATTTAGTAATCATAATCCTGATAAGAAAACATTGGTAATAATATTAGGAAAGGTAGAAAAGGTAGATTGGGGTGATTTTGATGTTGTGCAAGATATGGAGTGGAATATGATTGTTGTACATTGGGATTTGCGCCACGATAGGAATTTGATATTTGTTCATACATCATTAAAAATTTATCATCAGAAAAGTTAACTAAAGCAATTTTTGGTGAAGACGTTAATCAAATTGACGGCACTAACATGTTTAAGATTTTTCATAATGTTAAAAGACTCACATTGTATAATGTAGGCGCTAGACCATGCAGCGCGATATTCGTTTTTCATCTTTCTTTTAAAAGGCATACGGTTGAAGTACAAGCAAGGCACACTTATCAGAGTAATTTTTTCATGTAGGTTTTAAAGTAGAAGAAAATATAGTTAGGATGCTCTATCAAAGGTAAAGTTTGGTCTTACTTAAGAGGGAATTTAAATGAGTTAACTCAATGGTGTGAGTCTATTGGAGATGCACTTGATGATCCTAATATAAATCCAAATACTGTTTTAGAAAACACGCTTGTCCCAGAAATAATAACCCAACGGCCAAATGTAGCTCCCATTGCAGTTGAATGGCATTATAAAATGTTTCAGTACTAGAGAACAGATATATAATTAGCATTAATGGTAACGATTATGACCTTTCTAATTCAGAACTAAATATTGTTGATAGTCCTGCCGATTCGCCTTTAAGGTTTTGCTTCAAATGCAAAGACTATATTATAAATTATGAATTAGTATTAGGGTCTAAGTCTGTCAATAGCAAACCAGAGGCTTTCTTTGAAGTGAAAAAAAAATCTACGGAAGATCCTATAATAACTTATGGTAGCACTAGAGAAAGTCTCACTTACTTTTTACAAAAATACACTCCCACTTTTTGGTTTGCCAACGGTGCCCAATTATTTCAAAATAATCTTGTTACGCCTAAAGAAAGTGTTGATGGAATTTCATTAAAAAACATCATTCCAATGAATTGGAATGGGTTTCTATAAGAAAAAGAATCCCAAGGCATTGCTCCATACGAAACAGATTCAATTCAATATCATTTATAAATGAAGTTCACAAAGATTTTGAAATCATCTATGATGATGATGGTTCTGGCGAAATTGCAGATGTTATCGGAATAAATAATGGAGACAAAACAATTGACATCCACTTATTTCATTTGAAATATGCTAAAAACGGTCGGACTAGTAACGATATCAGTAATTTTTATGAAGTCTGCGGTCAAGCACAAAAATCTTTGAATTGGAAGTCTCGTGATGGTAAGGATTTCTTTAATCGTCTGTTCAGAAGAGTAACAAAATCAAAAAACGATGTCACTTGTAGCAGAATAATCAAAGGCAACGAGGAAGATTTGGAACTTTTCTAAATGCTGCCAAATGGACTAAAGAAATGAAATTTCATATTTACATTGTTCAACCTAGTCTAGTCAAAAATGAGGCCTCGAAAAGTATTTTGCTATTATTAGGCAATACTCAACATTATTTACAGACTGTCGGAAATGTTGAATTAAAAGTTTATTCAAGCTAAAAGTAATTATTTACATAGAATATTAAAAAAATAATAAGAAAGGGCTTTTATGATTAAAGCTGGAGATATGAAAAACTTCTTATTAAAAAAAGCCGAAAGGCCCCCTTCCATCGGCTTATTTCAACCAAAACCTACAAAGTCAGGATTGACTTATAAGAGCTTCAACGTAAATTAATTACTTTGGTATATACAAATATTTTGAAGAATAAATCTTAAAATTTCCTTCCTTAATCCCACCAATGCAGCTTTATTTCAAAAGCATTTAAACTACAGTTATAAAATCCCCCACCATGCGCATTGCCTAATTTCCCTCCATCCCTTTCACAATCCAAAAAATTAGCCAAAGCCCATGGCTCCCTCAGCCAAAAGCCTTTAATTTCCCTAAAGGGTAAATCAAAGGCCCTCGGCTAACCTGCAGCACTTACCCGCACAAACCTTCCCTCAGAGGCTTTTGCTTTTTTTTGATAAAGCATTTAAAGCAGTAAAAAAGCAAAAGAAAGTGGTCTTTTTGGCTCCCAAGCCAAAAAGTCTTGATATACCAGCCGCACGGCCAGGTACAATGGTGTGATGCCCTTGAGCTGCGGCAAAGGTTCTCGCCAGCATTGGCTTCAGGCTTTCAAATAAGTGTTAATTTATAAGGTATTGAAAGCCAAAAGCCAACCCCTTTGGGGCTGAGGTGCTGTCATGCCCTTTGCAGCTTCACCCAAGTGCATCACGGCAACCTACTTTGTCTGTTGCTTTAAAGTCCGTTAACTCCATTCAAAAGCAACAGCCATCGGTTGCCAGTGTTAGGCTCGCCTGCGGGCGACCCCGGGCTGCGGCTTGTCATGGTTTTTGTAGCCCTACGTGACTAAAGCCCCTTATGATAAAGGCGCTTTGGCACTCCCGCAGCAAGAATAAGCCAGCCATCCTGCCCTCATATCCTTTACTTCCATGGCTGCCTTTAACCTTGCTTTTACCTTCCCAACAAAAAACCACGCCAAGCCTTGTTCGCTCAGTTACTCTTCTCTCATGGCTAGCCCCCGTTCCCTGCGGTCACTCTCGGTCTACCACCCGGGGTCGCTCTCGCAGACGGCTCGACACACAGCGGATTGCAAACCATTCCGTAAACTCCATTATTTGCAACCGCTCTTCCTGCGTTCTTCCATTCCTCAGCTTCACGACATCAGTGCCTTGATTTACCTTAGTGCAAATACGATAGGTCAGCATTCCACATCCTTTCCCCAAACTCCCCACCTCTCATTTAATGTGCATCTGTTAGCTGCAATGCGTTAACCCCAGGAATTTGATTTGATGACTTTTTGCTTCTTATTTAAATATTTAACTAATAAAATAAAGAAAAGAGGAAAGCAAAATAGGGCTGCTTTCGCTTTTAGGCCGCAAGCCCAAGCCTTTCAGGTTTTTTGAGAAATCTCCACCGCCAGCTGGCGGTTGTATTTCCCAAAAAAGGCTTGCCCCCTGAGCGAGCAGCCCAAAAAGAAACCGCTTTCTCTTTTTTTCTTTTTTCCCTTTTTGTTTTCTATTTTAATAATATTATATATGGAGGTGCAGAATATCAAGAGGAGGTTTTCCATAGCTGATTTCCTACAAGATTGCGTGCTTTTACAAAAGCTTTAAGCCAATTACCTGCAACTGGAAATTTAAAAAAATAACACAAACATAGGCAATTTACAGGCATGCGGATGAGAATGATGACAAGAGTACGCGTTGCCGGCTACAAAAAAAATCTCCAGCATCCTTCCCGACTTCCAAACCCTTCATGCTCTCGTATTTTTTGTTTTGCCGCTCTTGCATCTATCTCACCGTTCCTGTGTGGAGGCGCACTATGTTTAAATTAATTTTTAAAGTACGTATCGCCAGCAAGTGGCTGGTGGCGTACGTTCGCCTGCGCCCTGCTTTTCACTTCACGCGCTTCTATGTTCAATCTGAAAGTTATTATTTCTCTCAGTTCTTATGGCTTGAGCTTAATTTCTCGCCCTTGCCTTTTTAATCTTTTTGCCCAGTAGGTTCTGCCTGCTGGGTTTTCCTTTTTTTTGTGGATTGTAAAATAGATAAAAAAAAAGCCATAGTCATGAACTACGGCTCTTTATTTTCCTGACTCCATTTCATAGCCAGTGACACACAAAAACTGACCAGGGCTCCAATGGTGACCAGAATACAGGTCTTTACCAAATCAGCGGATTGCAAATTCACTAATACAGTGAGCAATGTTCCTCCTGCTACTCCTGCCTTATCATGGACTTGCATGATCCTGACTTTTACTAAGCTTCTCTTTCGAATCTATTGATTCAGTTTCTACCGTTACCTGACTGACTGCAGTCAATACACTAGCCCCTACAGTCAAATAACCTGCTAGGGTAATCACTCCAGCGGGTAAACTTATCGGTGCACTCAATATAGCACCTCCTATGGCGGCCAATATCAGTCCTGCAGTTCTTAGCTTCTTAAAGAATTTAGGGGTTGGCTGCTGAGCTCGTTTTATAATATTCATATTTGATTGTTTTTTAATGGTGAGATATACAATTCATTTTCTTTTTGAACCTCCTCAAAGGATTCTAAAAGTTTATCCATTGCTTTTCGTGAATGAATACCTTTACCTATACCGCTAAGCTTCATCACAGGAGCTATACATCCCTGCAATTCCGTAAGCGCATCATTCGCAGGATGGATTAAAATCCAGCTTCGTCCTGGTAAATTTTTCAAGATCAGATGAAATCCTCTTTCATCAGTAATCCTTTTTTCCAAAGGTATCTCCCCTCAGGAATGCAACTGATATTTACTTTTGTTTTCTCCCTCCCAGGGAAGTTCGATGGTATGACAGACCAGTGATCCATCATACCAAAGAGCTCCATTAGTTCCGCTTGGTTTATAGGTTCGCTTTAATTCAAACTCCACTATAAATACTATTTAGCGTCATTTTCGATCTCAACCAATGCCAGTGAATTGAATGCACCATTTTTAAGCGGATACATTGTCCCATTCACTTCTTGAAGAAATTCAACTCCAAACAGCAAAAAGATCGGCTCTTGTCCTCCAGCAGGAAGAGTAGCTGTTAAAGTAATAGCAGCTTCAGTTTGAGGACCTATAACAATTTCGCTGCTTTCATCAGTATCCAGATTAAAAGTTTCCTCAGCAAAATCCACTTTACTTGCAGCGGCTACTAAACGCATATGAGTAGCACCTCCAGGAGCAGCAAAAGTATTCTGAGGAATAAAATCCGGAATGTTTCTGTTGCTTCACCCGTTGCTCTGTCTATAGCAGCCGTATAAGGCGCATACATGGTCGCATTCAGCTTTCCATTCTGATTGAACTCAAACCCTCTTAATAATTCAATGTCTCCATCAACAGCCGTTCTTTCTCCTCTAGCATTACGAGGTATCGCTTTTCACAACCTTCACCAATTCTCGAGTCATTCTGCTGGTCACCCGACTATCCGCAGCTTTCAAAAGCAACGGCCTTACAGAGGTTCTCAAAAGCCTCCCAGCTTTTCCAGCTCTCCCAAATTCAGATCCATTTTCTCTGGTCCTTTGGAAAGCAGGATGATTCTGAATTCTTGCTTTATCAACGCCTACCTTTTCCCTGGCTAAATAGCCATCCTTAGTTTTGTAAAAAGACAGATCCCCGATCTTTCCCTTTAGCTTAATCACTCCTTTTTGTCTTGCCATTTCTAAAATTATATTTGATGAGCAGACAAAGTGCTTCTCTCTATAGGCTGTTGTCAAAAATCCACTTCCGCCCCTGTTCATCATGACTTAAATGGCAAGTATTGTCGTTATAGCCTAAAGGAATTTGGCTATATTAGTGTATAGCATCCTTATGGATAAAGTATAGATAAAGTATGAAGTCATGTTATTGAAAAGAACCGTCATATATCCAAAGGACATTCAGCGCATCACAGGTAAAAGCGAACGCACCGGAAGAAGAATATTAGAAAAGATCCGAGAAAGAAAAGGAAAAGAAAAGCACCAGCTCATCACCGTTGCCGAGTTCGCAGACTACACTGGAATTGATGCCGAAACAGTCCAGGAATACCTCACCGATTAGCAGAGAAAAAGCCTATTCTAATCCCCAAATTACCCGCCTTTTATACATAATCTACCTTTTTGTGTATATTTAGTATATCAAAGAAAAGTTCTTTGGAAGTATGTGAGCAGGAATACAGTCATTAGATAGCACCAATATTATATGATAAATCAGGTGTCCAATTAGTGTCCATAAAAATTAAACCACTAATATATAACTGACAATCAACACCTTATAAGATTTAACGGTAGCCCAGGTGGGCCCACTTTCAAAAATCATTTTGATACAAAAAGCCTTAAATCTTACGATTTTTAGGCTTTTTTATTTTTTATCATTCAATAAAAACCAATTAATATCAAATAAAAAGTGTCCATTTGGTGTCCATTTTGAAATTGTATATTTTTGAACACTCGGCCCTTTCAAGCAAGTAGAGGCCGTTTTGCTGTCTGTTGTAATTATTTCTGCTCATGCTTTAGTGTCCATTTTAACATTACGCAACATGAGCAATTCAAAAAATCATTCATTAAGTACTTTACTGTATGTAAAGAAGCATCGCATCAAGGAAGGTTTAGCCCCTTTTGTATCTGCGAATTTCAACCACCAATTCGAGAGTAGAATATTCACTCAGTAGAAAAGTAGAATTCAAAAAGTGGAACTATAACAAGCAAAGGTTAGGAGGATCCACTCAGGAAACAAAAAAGTTAAATCGTTTCCTGGATCAACTAATAGATAGAATTCACAAAATTTATGAAGAGCTGATACTGAACCAAGAATATGTAACAGCCGAAGTAATTAGAAACAAACTTTTCAACCTGGAAGAAGAAAGCGAAATCACCCTACTCTATCTTTCAAAGTATCACTTAGAGAACTTCACAAACTAAAGTGGAGCACACTAAAACACTACAAAGTGACAGAGAGATATTTTCAAAGATTCCTAAAGGCAAAACACAAGTTAAGCGACATCCCTTTGAAAAGTATTGACTATAAATTTCTAATCGATTTTGAAGATTTCCTTCGCAATTGGAAACCAAAGGACCATCAAAAGGCACTAAATAATAATGGTGTGATGAAGCACATGATAAGATTTAGGAAACTTTTAAAACTAGCCCAAAGGCTCGATTGGATAGAAAAGAACCCATTTAAAAAATATCAAACCCATTTTGAAAAATTTGAAAGAGAATATCTGGATGGGAATGAACTTCAAGCCATTGAGGAAAAAGAGTTTAATATCCCAAGGCTCGAAATGGTAAGAGATATCTTTATATTCAGCTGTTATACAGGCCTATCTTATGTTGATATCTATCATTTATCGAAAGATAATATTTCTATAGGCATGGATGGTGAGAGATGGATTCATTTGAAAAGAAAAAAGAAAACGAATACATCCTTCTCGGTGATGCTTTTGCCAAAGGCAGAACACATTATTGAAAAATATACAGATCATCCAAGAGCTTTTGAAAATCAGCTTTTACCTGTTTTATCTAACCAAAAAACCAACGCCTATCTAAAGGAAATTGCAGATCTATGCGGCATAAAGAAAACGCTAACCTTTCATATAGCCCGACATACCTTTGCCACCACGGTTACTCTTACGAATGGAGTACCGATTGAAACAGTGAGCAAAATGTTAGGCCATACCAAGTTGGCCACCACACAGATTTACGCTAAAGTGGTCGAGAATAAAATAGGTGAAGATATGGCTGCACTAAAGCAGAAATTATCACAATCCGAGCAACTGAAAAAGGCAGATTAATCTGCCTTTTCTTTTTTACCGAGCAATATAATTTAATACCCAATAGTTTTAATTATTATATTTTAAATACAACAGTATACTTATGGAATAATATTTGATATCAAACGAACCAATATTTCAGTCAAAACAGAACCATTCTCCCCACTTTTGGAACCAATAATTAAACTATTAAACCCTATTGAAAAGTTGGGTGTTTGGATTAAGAGACCTATTTGACTATATCGTCTCTAGATCTAAAAATGAAAAACAACAACTATCAAAATCAGAATTTCATGAATGGAAGCAGAACCTCTTAAAAGAAGAAGAACGGCTAAGGCAAAGCTTAATGAAAATGGTCTTTGTCAATCAGGATGACCAAGCCATTGAAAGGCAAGTACAATTCTACCAGCACAAACTGATTACCATTTCAAAAGAGGTAGCCAATCAGATTGAATACCTCCAATTCCTTATGAGCGCATTATCAAAAAAGATGACTACAGATCTCAATTAGGGCATCTATTTCTTAAAATTCTCTCTGACCTATTAACCTTTATTGAAAATCACTTTGCCCGATATTTCAATCAGGACAGCGAAGTACCCACCACTTATTTTGAAAGGTCCAGTACACAGCTGCGCTATAAATTATTTAAATACGAAAGAGCTCGGAGACCTAAAAATATAGATCCTCCCCTTTTGAAAATTATTATTCATAGCATTCAAAAAGCAATAGACAACCCAAAAGGCATCTCCTACCGCAAGTTTATCTATTGTAAAACATTCCTTCTGAAATGCTGGTTATGCTTTCTCGAGATCCGAAAGGCATTAAGATGGAAAAACAGATTATTACCAACTTAATATATCTGAACTTCAATGTATTTGCCATTTACAATTACATTAGCAACCGACTTACTGAGCACTATCAAGCCAAATCCAATTATAATGATCAGCTACTGCAATTGCAGCTTTTCAAAAAGTTGATCAATCAATCTCATATAAAGCCTGATTTTGAATTTCATTCCAATACTCCAAGTCTTAAAGAAAGCCTTTTAATTTGGATTGAGGAGGAAATTGTGCTTTTGAAGAAAGAAAGCAGCTTTCAATTCAATACCAACAACCAGAGGTAGCCTGGAATAAAGCACATAAAACCAAAAAGCTTTACAGTACACTTTCAGTATCACAGCTAGCCTATTTCATGAGGTTATTGTCAAATGCTAACATTATAACCCTTGAAAGTAAAGCCAAATTAATTGAATTAATATCAGATAACTTTTCTACTACGAGTCAGAAAGACATCTCCGTTAAGAGCTTAAAAAATAAAATCTATTCACCCGAATTTTCAACAATTGAGAACATTCAAAATCTGTTAGAAAACTTAATCCAAATGACCGAAAAGGATAAAACGATAAATTAATTTAACTTTCTTTCATTTCAAAAACTGTATTTGAACCAAATGGAAAAGGGTTATGGAGTTATGACCGCTTTCCAACTGTTTTAGCATTTGGCACACTCCTTCTTTCCAGCTTTGCCAATGACAACAAACAAGTGAATGATTCTGGCAGCCGGAAATAATCACAACGAATGGCTTGAATTCAAACTGGAATTACTCGATGATTTCAGAAAGCTTTTAGCAGAACAAAAAGGGATCCCCACCAAAAAGTGGCTACGATCCGAAGAAGTCAAAAAGCTTTTAAACATCAGTCCGGGTACACTCCAAAATTTGAGAGTAAACGGCACACTCCCCTTCACAAAAATGGGTGGTGTTTTATACTACGATGCACAGGATATTCAAAATATCTTACAATCAAATAAGATAGGCTGAGATAAATGAGCAGAAAATAGTATGAAGAAACCGGTGAATTTTATTCACCAGTTTCTTTCCGCTATGGATAAAATATCTGAGGAGAAAAGCTTCAATCCAACACATGTAAGTCTTTATGTGAGCTTATTCACAAGGTGGAACTTAAACCATTTTAGAAACCCAATATCCATCAACAGAGAAGAGGTGATGACGATTTCTAAAATAGGTTCTAAAAACACCTATCATAAGTGCTTAAAGGATTTACAAAAAAGTGGATTTATTGATTACCTCCCTTCTCATAACCCTATGAAAGGCAGCCAAATCAACATGCTCAAAATCAGTACAACTACTGATACAAGCACTGAACAAGTGGTGGACAAGTACAATACAACTACTACACAAGTAGTGAGCCCTTCATTAAACAATATAAACAGTATAAACAATACAAAGAATATAGATATAGGCTCGAATAAAAATTCAACTAAAAAATTTAAGCCACCAAAATTAGACGAGGTGAAAAATTATCTCGAAAAGGAGAAATCAAAAGAATATGAACTACAGAAAAAAGAAATCGACCAGGAGGCCGAAAAATTCCTCAACTACTATTCAGCCAAAGGCTGGATAGTAGGCAAAAATTCAAAAATGAAAGACTGGCAAGCTGCTCTTCGCAACTGGTTATTGAATTACAAAAAATTCAACCCATCAGACACCAAACAAAACCAAGCCGGCCACCTCCACAACAACGAAATCAAAGACTATGATATACCCCTCTAACCTCTGCAGCATAAGGTCTGCAGAAACCAGCGCGCAGGAAGGTCGAAAATAGCGGGCCAGCTGCTGGATGCAGCGTTGAAGCATGATATTGTTGTGCCTTTTGAATACTTTTTGGCTAGAAAAAAGTTGAACTGACGACTCCTTTTCTTTGAGCGAGGGAAGGACAAAATAGCGGGCCAGCGGTAGCCATGCGGGTGGAAGCATCATTTTGCCTTGATTTTTGCAATACTTTTTATCAAGAAAAAGTATGAAACAGAAAACCTAAAACTATAAAGATAAAACTAATGAAAGCAAATACTCAGCAAATAAGCACAATCCCTAGGCGGGCTGGATTGGTGAAAAGGCGGGCCAGAGTTGGCCAGTGCATGGCAGCATCTTTTCACCATGCTTTTTGCATACTTTTTAGCTAGAAAAAGTATGAAGTAAATGACTTCAATATTTATTAATAAGGATTACGATGGCATCAAATGAAATAAACTTAAAGAACTATAGATCAAAAAAATTCCAATTCCACCACTGCTTAAACTTCCTTCAAAAAGCAGGACAAACAGAATTCGGAAATCACTTCAAAATCCATGAAGCCGATCATGAAATTCTCTTCAAAATACTGGCCTACTTCTATGAAGATGAAGAAATCTGTAGTGATAATAACATCTCATTGCGGAAAGGATTACTACTCACAGGACCAGTAGGCTGCGGCAAAACAAAACTAATGATGCTCTTCAGGCACTTCCTCCACAAAGTCCATAAATACTCAGTAAAATCAACTAGAG